>JBATNV010000196.1:0-5538 GCA_049290495.1 Gammaproteobacteria bacterium
CCCGCGAGCTTGTATGCGGCGAAATCCTCAAGGCTCAGCCCGCGGACGACCAACACCGAGATCGCAAACGCCGCCACCGTTTCGACAAAAAACGCGAAATAACCAACCGTCAGCCAGTTGATCATTACGGTAGGAGCGCCTTCAGGCGCGATTCGACGTCGATCGCGGCTGAAGCCGCTCCTACGGCGTTGGCGTTAACGTCGATCGCGGCTGAAGCCGCTCCTACGGGCGCTCCTACGGGCGCTCCTACGGGAGATTTGCCGGGGATGTAGTAGCCGAGGCGCGGGGCAGCGACGCGGATGAACTCCTGCAGACGCTGATCGGCGGCTTCGACGTCGCTGCCATCGGGCAGGACGGTGATCACGCGCACCAGCGCGCCATCGGTGCGGTTCATGAGCAGGGAGTCCTGGAAGATGTACCACTTGGCGAGATACTCATTAGTGATGTTGCGGCCGCGCTGCTGGAACCAGTAGTAGACGAGCATGCGCTGGGGGCCGAGGCTGATGAGCGTGCGGTTGACGCGCAGCGCATCGCCCGTGGCGCTGTCGGGCCCTGCGCCATCGACACTGATCTGACTGAACTCGTCGATCGCCCAACCACCGCCGGGCAAGCAGGCCTTGGGCGAATGGATCGAGGCGCCTTTGCGCTGCGAGGCGTAGTACGCGACATACAACTCCACCGGTACACGCACACCCGGCCGGGCATAGCTCGCGATGATGTAGTCGGTGAGCTTGAGTTCATCCAGTTGCTCGCGCGGCACCGTGCCTTCAGTGCCGCGCCAGTCACCGAGCTTGAGCGGGAAAGACGTCAATGGCGTGCGCGCGGGCACCTCTTCGACGCGATTGGCAATGGCAAAGGAACCCAGCGCCGCCAGCCCGAGCAGCACCACGGCAACGCCGAGCTTGCGATTCGGCGCCAGCAAGGCCGTGAGTCCGGGCCACGCGCTACGACCCGGCACCTGCAGGTCAAAGACATCGTCGAGACTGCGGCCGGCGATGCGCGCCAGCGCCCACATCTCCATGAACAGCAAGGCAAGACAAATGGTAAAGATCACCCAGCCCTCGAAATAGTGCAGGAAACCTTCAGCCGCCGAGGTGCCGTAGTGGTTGACCAGCACGCCGGTCACGGCGATACGAAAACTGTTCATGACGATGGCGATCGGCAGGCTGGAGAAGAACAGCAGCAGTCGTTGCCAGATTGCGCCACGGAACATCACCGCACACAGCAGCGCAAAGGCCATCAGCGGGAACAGGTAACGCAGGCCGGCGCAGGCTTCGACAACCTGCAACTTGTAGTTGCCGAGATCGATGACATTGCCCTGCAGGAAGACCGGTATACCCGCGAGGCGCAAAAAGCCGGTGCCGAGCTCGGAGGAAATCAGCTGCAAGTTGTTCGACAGGTTCCACTGGATGAAGCGCGGCAGCGGCACCATGAAGAGCAGAAAGATCAGTGCCGGCCACAGCACCTTCAGGCCGCGCCCACCGACCTGGGTGATGACCAGCCCCCACAGCGTGAGCACGAAGGCGTACTGCACGATCACATACAGCGCGCTGATCTCACCCAGAAAGAAACCAGCCAGGCCGCACAGCACCACGATCACGCCGAGCCAGGATGCGCTCGGCTGCATGCGCTCCAGCATCTCCAGCCGAACCGCCAGCAGATACAGACTGATGAACGGGATCAGGTAGCCGTGGCTGTATTCCGGTTCATCCCACCAGGCGACCATGCTGGCCAGCCCTTCGCGGAAGGTAAACAGCATGATGACCAGCGCGAGCAGAAAAAGGCCCGGCGCGAATACGCGCACCGACATGGATCGGTCCTGGGACATCATCGGCAGCTAACCTCTTGTTCCGGAGCGTGCCGCTGCGGATGGCGCATAACGACCATCGAGCACCGCAGCGAGCAGCTCGGTGTAGCGCGCCGCCAGGACCTGGCGATCGAAGTGCTGCTCCACAAAACTGCGGCCGGCAAGCCCCATGGCCCGCCGCTCATCGGGATTGTCATACAGGCGGCGCACGGCCCGCGCGAGCTGCACAGCACTCTCGGGCTGCACGCAGAGGCCGGCACCGCTCGCTTCGAGCAGGGCCTCGCTCTCGCCCTGCACGCCGAGAATCACCGGCTTCATCATCGCCATGCTTTCGAAAATCTTGGAGGGGATCACGGTGCGGAACAGCGGTTGGTCCTTGAGCATCACCAGGCTCACGTCGGTCACCGCCCAGATCGCCGGCATGCGCGTCTTGGGCTGCTGTTCGAGAAACACCACGTTATCGAGCCGCATGATGTCGCGCTGCTTGAGCAGGTGTTCCCGTTCGGCGCCATCGCCGACCAGCAGGAACAGCACATTGGGCAGATCACGCAACAGCTCGGCAGCCTTGAGGACCGTGTCGAGTCCGTGCGCCATGCCATGCGTGCCGACATAGGAGAGCACGAACTTGCCCTGCGTATTGTCGAGCCCGGGAATCCGCCCGGCCTCCGGACCGAGACTGCGCTCCGGCGAAAAGAACTCGAGATCCACGCCGTTCTTGATCACCTCGATCTTCGCGGCCGGAATACCCTCGGCGATGATCGCTGTCTTGAAGGAATCCGTAACGCACAAAATCAGGTCGGCTTTGCGGTAGGCGAATTTGGCCAGCCACACCAGCCAGCGCAGCGTGAGGCTGCGACTTATTGCACCCACTGCCATGATCGACTCCGGCCAGAGATCGCGTATCTCCAGCACCCACGGCACGCGCTTGATGCGGCTGACAAGGTATCCGGCCAGCCCGCAGAAAAACTGCGGCGAGGTGGAGATGACGATATCCACGCGTGGCAGGAACGGCGCTGCCAGCGTGCTCATCACCAGATAGAAAAAATAACTGAGGCTGCGGCGCATGACCCCGCGGTTGGCGGCCAGCAGGGTCAGCAAGCGGTAGACCTTGATGTCGGCCACCGTCTCACTTTGCGCCAGCGCATTGCGGTAACCGGGATAGATCTTGCCAGCCGGATGATTGGGCACGTTGGTGAGGACGGTGGCTTCATGGCCAGCCCGCACCCACTCGCGACAGTGCTCAAAGGTGCGGCTCGCGGGCGCGTTCACCTCGGGCGGAAAGTAGTGGCATAAAAACAGGATGCGCACGGCTCAGAGGCGCTCGATCCGATAGTGCATTTCAATGGGCAGAACCCCGACCCGTTCGACGCAGATCACATTATTTTCCTGGTACAGGCCGAACTCCGGGGCATGGTACCCGGACTCCAGCCTGGCAGCGCTGCCACAAGTCACGGTCAGCCGCAGGGCCAAACCGGTATCGGCTTTCTGCAGCACAAATACGCCCTGTTTTTCCGTCCGGACGCTGAACTGCGGATCCAGATGAATGCAGCTTAAGGCCTGATGCTGGCTGCCGGCATTACCGGAAATTAAGTCATGCACTTCCCAGCGCCCTGCAGTGCTCATGACGATGCGCCGCTCATGCACCGGCATGTCGGGCAGATGCCGATAGCCATCATGCGAACCACTGAACAGCAGCCGATCGCCGTGCCAGGCACTCAGCACCGCCTGCAGCGGCCGCGCCCGCCGGCCAACGCGAAACGCCCCCCAGATCTCCGACTGCTCGACACCGTCCAGCTCCACCGTGTTGTGGCTGCGCGTGCACCGTACATAATCCCGCAGCTCGTCGATCCCGTAACTGTGCGTCCCCGCGTCCACCACCACCCGCTGCCCGTCTACGCACAACTCATAGCTCAGCATGTCGCAGTGCGCATGCCCCGGCTGATAATCCGGCCCCACCGGCCCACAGTCCACGATCAAGCTGTCGCCGTTGTGGCGGTAACCGTAATAGCCAGTGTCGGGAAGGTGGATACGGGTGGCGGTAGGAGCGCCCGTAGGAGCGGCTTCAGCCGCGATCCCCTGTACCGTAGGAGCGCCTTCAGGCGCGATTCTTCCCGCCGAAATCGCGCCTGATGGCGCTCCTACCACGCGCGCGCCGTAATCGAGCAGCACCGCCGGCTCCGCCACAATCCCAAACGCGGCATCGTTGAACAACGGAATCCGCCCATCCCCCGCGCGTATCTCAGCCAAAAACCGCAACGCCCGAGTCGCCGCATCCCGCAACCGCGCTTCATTCTCAGCCGCCACCAATCCCGGCACACCTTGAATCAGGTTGAGCACATCGAGCAGGTCTTCCAGCACGATGCAGTGATACATCGGGCTGCGTTCGTAGTGGCCGCCGTCGGCGAGGATCTGCTCGTCGGCTTCACGGAGCAGGATCTGCAGGCCGGTCTCGCGCCAGCGGTCGGCATCCGGACCGCTGAAGAACACCCCACCGAAGAACAAGGCCTTGCCGTTCTTCAGCAGGTGATTCGCGAGCAGGTGATATTCCACTCGCCGCTCCAGCCAGGCGAGCTGCGTGGCGAGGCTGTCGAGCCAGTGCTGCGGAATCGGCTGCACAAGCCCGGTATCCAGCCCGTGCTGCGGCGGCTCCGCCCCAATCCCAGCATCCCACTGGTGCGAAGGCACCTCCGCGAGCTCGCCACCCAACCAGGCCTTGATCCAGTTAACGACCCGCAGGGACACTGGATAGGGTTCCCAGCCGTCACCCGCTGTCGCCGGGTTCGCAGCGATCCAGCTGTCGATGAGCTGCCGCTTCGTCGCTGCCGGATAGATGGGCCAGTGCAGATAATCGAAGTAATGCAGGTTGTAACGCCACAGCTTCGGCTCGGCAGCGGACGCCCAGTCGAGGGCGGCAGGATCCAGCGGCAGGCTGTGATTGAGAAAGCTGATCTGGTCGCTGCTGATGTCGGGCACCACCGGCACTGCGAAGGGCTGCAGTTTCGCGACCTCCGGCAGATCGCGGCGGACTGCCCCGCTCACTTGCCGCGCTGCCGGTACCGGCATCAGCCGGTAGTAAAGCTGCCAGGCAATCTGGCTGATACGCAAATGACGCACGGTGCGCGCGTAGAGTCCGATGCGCGCCAGTCCTGCGCCAGTCATCCTCATGCGCCCGCGTGCATGGCCTCGACTGCCGCAAAGCTCGCCAGCGTCACTTCCACGGATTCCTCCAGCGGAATCGGCGATGGCCCGCCGCTCGCCACCGCAGCGACGAAGGCGGCCATGCCGGCCGCGTTGCCCTTGTCCTGCCGCCAGAGCTTCATGGTCGTGAAGCCCGGCCAGCCAAAACCCTGCAGCCGCCGGAAATTATCGAGCTGAAGCACGCCGCCGCCGCAGAACACTTCCAGCCGTTCCTTGGCCAGCGAGCGGTGCCCGTTGGCGAGATAGTGCAGCGTGCCCAGCGAGCCGTCGGCAAACTCGATCAGGAGGGTCGCCTTGTCCTCGCGGATGGTCAGCCCCGGCGCACGACCGAGCATGCGGGCGCTGGTATGCACGATCGGACTGCCGGTGAGAAAACGCATCAGGTCGATGAAGTGACAGGCCTCGCCGATGATCCGGCCGCCGCCGATCGCGGCGTCCTGCGTCCAGTGCTCGGGCGCAATCGCACCGGCGTTGACGGTCATCACCAGCGACTTGGGTTCAGCACGACCGGCGAGCAGCGACTTCATGCGCAG
>JBATNV010000197.1:0-1834 GCA_049290495.1 Gammaproteobacteria bacterium
TCCGTAGGCAAGGCGATGATCGCCTCGACCAGATCCTTCTCCAGCAGCCAGCGCCGGATTTCCGATTCGCCGGACCCTGCGCCGCCGTTGAACAGCGGCGAGCCGGACAAAACGATCGCTGCGCGACCACCGCCATTCTTCGGCGACTCCAGCTTGCTGGCGAGGTGCAGCAGGAACAGCATCGAACCGTCGTTGATACGAGGCAGGCCCGGACCGAAGCGGCCAGCGTAGCCCTTCTCCTTGTGCTCGGCTTCGACGGCTTTCTGGTCCTTCTCCCATTTCTTGCCGAACGGCGGATTCGCGAGGCAGTAGTGAAAGCGTTCGCCGGCGAGCTGATCGTTCGACAAGGTGCTGCCGAGCTTGATGTTCTTCGACAGGTCGCGGCCAGGGTCGGATTCCAGCGTGCGCAGGAGCATGCCGGTCAGGCAGACGGCATGGGTTTCCGGCTCCAGTTCCTGGCCGTAGGGCACCAGCACGGGCGGCACCTTGTAGCGACTGGCGTAGTCGGCGACGTGATTCATCGCGTCGGTCAGGAAGCCGCCGGTGCCGCAGGCGGGGTCGTACAGGGTGCGGATCAAGCCGGGGTTGGCCTCGAACAGCGCATCGTCCGGGTCGAGCAGCAGCGTGGTGGCGAGGTGCACCACGTCGCGCGGCGTCATGAAGTCCTCAGCGCCTTCATTGACCTCGGCGCCGAAGCGGCGGATCAGGTGCTCGTACAGATTGCTCATCACGCGATCGGGCACGGCGTCCGGATGCAGATCGATCGCGGCGAAGTCTTTGCAGAGGCGAAACAGTAAGCCGGCCTTGTCGAGGCGAACCAGCGTGTTCGTGAAATCAAACTGCTCGAAGATGACGCGGGCGTTGTCGGAGAACCGCGCCACGTAGTCCTGCAGGTTCTGTCGGGTCTTGGTGCTGCCCAGCGAGCCCAGCGTGTAGTTGGACAGGTTGTAGAACGGATAGCGCGTGACCTGCCGCAGGATCAGGTCGATGTCGATCCCGCTGTCCTTGTGCGCAGCGTGCGTCTCGATCACCGAGGCGCGAGTCGGCTCCAGAACGCACTCAAGGCGACGCAGCAGGGTGAACGGCAGGATGATCTTGCCAAAGTCTGTGTGCTTGAAATCGCCCCACAGAACCTCAGCGATCTTCCAGCACTCGCCTGCCAGCGATGCCCCAAAGTCGTTGCCTGCCGCCATGCCGTCCTCCAACCGGATATTGCACGGGACAGGGTAGCAAAGCGAGCAGACCTGTCAACCACGTGTTGCACGTGACGGGCACGGCAAGACACTTCAGCGCTACCCTGCCGTCCAACCACCTATTGCAAGTACCCTTTTTTTAATTCCAGTTAGTTGCATGTGCGTTATTAAATCGGATGCGACGTAACGCAGGACGCAGAATGTGGAATGTAAAGCTCGCTGCGAGAAGCCTGCTTGAGCGAGGGTCATTGGTCAGACACTGTCGCTTCTGTCGGGAAACTCTCACCGATTTTCTGGGGACTTCAACGCCCCTGTCTCAGGCTGATCCGTGACGGCCAAACGTGCCGGGCAGCCCTTGCATCGACTCCCTTCTTCGCTCAGTGCCGTAAGTGTTGCCGTGGATCAATGTCATGTTGTCCCTGGGCGCTGTGGGGATACGCAGCTATGGGGTATTAGGATCGCGCCGTCGAGGCGAAGGGAGACGCCACATGCTGATCCGATTTGGCCGCCGATAACTGGTCCGGGCAATCGCCTTTCGATGCGTGCCTGGCCAGGCGATACACAGTCATGGCGACTAGGCTTCGGTGGGCCAGGACCGGAATCAGTCCGGCCTTTGCACGATTTGCCTGCGACTTTGATTC
>JBATNV010000198.1:0-14321 GCA_049290495.1 Gammaproteobacteria bacterium
AGCGCTGCGGTCATCTGGATGGCAAGACGCTGGTCAGCACAGCGGAGATGCTGGGCAAGTTGCGCGCGGCGCAGGACGCGCGCATCGATCCGGCGACCGTCATCGTTGCGCGTACCGATGCGATCGCAGTCGAAGGTTTTGAAGCCGGGCTGGAGCGGGCACATCGTTATGTTGAGGCCGGCGCCGATGTGCTGTTCGTGGAAGCGCTGCGTACACCTGAGCAGATGGCGCGCGTGGGCCGAGAGCTGGGCGGGCGCGTGGCGCTGCTTGCCAACATGGTCGAGGGCGGTAAGACACCGCTGCTGTCGATCACCGAGCTGGGAGCGATCGGTTTCCGGCTGGCTATCTTTCCCGGCGCGATGGTCAGGGTCGTGGGCGCTGCCGCCAGCCAGTACCTCGCCACGCTAAAGTCCGATGGTACGACGCGTGGAATGCTCGACCGGATGTTTGATTTCTCCCGACTCAACGCAACCGTCGGCACCGATCTGATGCTGCAAACAGGCGAACGTTATTCCGCTGAGTGCATAGTGAAGAAGTAGCCTCTGGTACGCTCAATACCGCCCGGTCAGCTGCGTCCGGTACACTAAGGGCCGGATATCATGCGGGAGGCGGGCAGGAAGCACCGCACCGGGATGCAACTGAAAAAAACCACCCGGTTCCGGCAGCTGCTGGCCAGCCCGGAACTCGAATTCCTCATTGAGGCCCACAATGGCATCAGCGCCAGAATCGGCGAAGAGGCCGGTTTTCGCGGCATCTGGGCCGGTGGCCTGTGCATGTCAGCGCAGTACGGGGTGCGCGATTCCAACGAGGCGAGCTGGACGCAGGTTCTCGAAATGCTTGAGTTCATGGCCGATGCGACCAGCATTCCGATCCTGCTCGATGGCGATACCGGCTACGGCAACTTCAACAATGTCCGCCGGCTGGTACGCAAGCTGGAACAGCGCGGCATCGCCGCTGTCTGTATCGAGGACAAGCTCTATCCGAAGACCAACAGCTTTATCGACGGCGACAAGCAGCAGCTCGCCGATGTCGATGAGTTCTGCAGCCGGATCAAGGCCGGCAAGGATGCGCAGGCGGACGACGAGTTTGCGATCATCACGCGCGTCGAGGCTTTCATTGCTGGCTGGGGCCTCGATGAGGCCATGCGCCGCGCCGAGGCTTATCATGCGGCCGGCTCTGACGGCATCCTGATTCATAGTGCGCTGAGCAGCGCGACTGAAGTGCTCGCCTTTCAGAAGGAGTGGGCTGGCCGGTCGCCGGTGGTCATCGTGCCGACTAAGTATCACGCCACGCCTACCGACGTATTTCGGGAAGCCGGCTTTTCGATCGCGATCTGGGCCAATCAGCTGCTGCGGGCGGCAGTCGTCGCGATGCAGGAAACCGCACGGACTATTTACCAGGATCAGAACCTGCGCTCGGTCGAGGACCGTATTGCGCCGGTCAAGGAATTGTTCCGCCTGCAGGGCGCGTCGGAGCTGCAGGAAGCCGAGGAGCGCTATCTGCCGAAGCGCCAGCTGCGCTCGCGTGCGCTGATCCTCGCCGCATCGCGCGGCTCGGCGCTCGGCGAACTCACCGAACACCGGCCGAAAACCATGGTAAAGGTTCGTGGACGGCCGCTGCTCTCGCATATCACGTCGGCCTACAACGCAGCTGGCATCAAGCGCATCAGCGTGGTACGCGGCTATCTGCCCGAAGCTATCGACCTGCCAGCCATCAGCTATGCCGACAACGCAGACTATGCGGACAGTAGCGAGCTGGTGTCTCTCGCCTGCGGTCTCGCCAGCAATCCGGATGACTCGATGGATCTCTACGTGTCCTACGGCGATGTGATCTTCAAGCGCTACATTCTCGATGCGCTGGCCGAGACCGAAGACGACTTCGCGATCGTCGTGGATACCGATTGGCATGAGTCGGTGAACCGGGGCAGGGCGGCCGATTACGTCAGCTGCACGAAGCCGCATTCGCGTCGCGCTTTCTATCAGCAGACATTCCTGGAACGCGCGGCGGAGGACCTGCCCGAGAGCAGTATCAACGGCGAGTGGATGGGCTTCATGAAGATTTCTGCGGCTGCGCTGCCGCGTTTCCGTAGTACGGTTGCCAGCCTTGCAGCGGAGCCGAAGCACCGCAAGGCGAAGCTGCATGAGCTGCTCAGCGAGCTGGTACGCAGCGGTGAGCGTGTCCGCGTGATCTACACCACCGGGCACTGGCTGGATATCGACAGCCTGGAAGACGTGGTGGCCGCGGGCAGTTTTGCATGATCGAGGCTGGCAGCTTCGTGGTGGCCGCCGCCGGGCGCGGCTTCAGTGTCTACAGCGGTGTGCCCTGTTCATACCTCACGCCATTCATCAATTACACGATCGGTTCAGACCAGCTGCGCTATGTCGCCGCGGCGAATGAAGGCGATGCCGTGGCGATTGCCGCGGGCGTAGAACTCGGCGGTCGTGGCGGGGTCGCGATGTTCCAGAATTCCGGCCTCGGCAATGCGGTCAATCCGCTGACCTCGCTGACCTGGACCTTCCGTATCCCGATACTGCTCATCGTCACCTGGCGGGGTGAGCCCGGTGGTCATGCCGATGAGCCCCAGCACGAGCTGATGGGGCAGATCACGCCACGCATGCTCGATCTGATGGATATCCCATGGGCGCTTTTCCCGGACAGCGACGCAGCGATCGCGCCGACGCTCGATGTCGCCGTCGCCCGCATGCAGGCTGAACAGCGACCCTACGCGCTGGTGATGCGCAAGGGCAGTGTCGCAGACAGCGCCTTAAGCGGAGAACTCCGGGCGCCTTCGCTGCTCAAGCCTGCAACTGTTCCGCGCCGGCCTGCAGTCGTCCGACGTCAGGCCATGCTGACCGCAATCCGCGCTGCCGACTCGGGACGCGATGTGCTGGTGGCAACTACCGGATATATGGGCCGTGAACTCTACGCGCTCGGTGATCGCGCCAACCAGCTCTACATGGTGGGCTCGATGGGCTGCGCGGTAAGCCTTGCGCTCGGTATCGCACTGGCGCAGCCGCGCCGACGCGTGATCGCCATCGACGGTGATGGCGCGGCGCTGATGCGGCTCGGTGCGCTGACGACGGTGGCTTACGAGCGGCCGGATAACCTCGTACATATCGTTATCGACAACGGCCGGCACGAGTCCACCGGCGGCCAGCGCACGGTATCGCCGCATGTCGACTTCTGCGCCATCGCAGCGGGTTGTGGCTATCCGACGGTGGCTACGGCAAGCGAGCCGGCAGAACTCTCGGCCCTGCTCGCGGCGCCGTCATCCGGCCCGCTGTTCATTCATGTACCGGTGTTGCCTGGTGTGCCGGCGGATCTGCCGCGTCCGGTTATCACGCCTGCCGAGGTGGCAGTACGCCTCCGGCAGTATCTGAAGGCTTGAACCATGCAGCAGCGGCCCAGTGAAAACCAGCGACTGATCCTGCTCAATCCCGGCCCGGTGACGCTCACCGCACGAGTCCGCAATGCACTCGCGGCCGGTGACTGGTGCCATCGGGAACCCGAATTCGCTGCGCTGATCTGCGATATCAATCTGCGCCTGACGCAGGTACATGGCAGTCTGGTGCAGGACTACAGTGCTGTAACGCTGGCTGGTTCCGGTACCAGCGCCGTGGAGGCCATGCTGGCGAGTTTCGCGCCTGAGCACAGCGCAACGCTGGTGGTTGCCAACGGTGTATATGGCGAGCGCATGCAGCGCATGCTGGCGGTGCACGGCAAACCGCATCGGATTGCAGAACACGCCTGGACGGCAGGCGTCGACCTGGCCGTCATCGAGAGCTGCCTGGAGCGCGATCCGACAATCACTCATCTGGCCATCGTGCATCACGAGACAACCACAGGACGACTCAACGATATCGCTGCCGTCGGGCGGCTGTGTCAGACACGCGGCCTGACGCTGTTGCTGGATGCGGTGAGTAGTTTCGGCGCTGAACAGATCGATGCTGCGGCCTGGAATCTCGGTGCGCTGGCCGGCACTGCCAACAAGTGCCTGCACGGCGCGGCCGGCCTGTCTTTCGTGCTCGCGCGCAACGATCTTTGGGCGAGCCCCGGCCTGAATGCTGGCAGCGTCTATCTGGACCTGCGCGCCTACTATGCGACCCAGCACCGTGATGGCTATTCGCCGTTTACGCTGCCGGTGCAGATTGCCTTCGCGCTGCATGAGGCACTGCTCGAGCACGCGGAGGAGGGTGGTGCCGAGGCGCGTCGTCAGCTCTATCTGGCCCGTGCGCAGCGCATCCACGCCGCGCTATCGGCCAGCGGCGTCACGACCCTGCTCCAGCCCGAGGACTATTCCAGCGTGCTCTGGTCCTACCAGTTGCCCGCACATCGCAGCTATGCCGAACTGCATGCAGCGCTGAAAGCCGAAGGCTTCATCATCTACGCCGGACAGGGCGACCTGGGCCGGCAGATCTTCCGGATCGCGCATATGGGCGACATTCAGGAAGAAGACCTGAATCGCCTGTGCACTGCACTGACTGGCAATCTCGGTGGTCGCCCGTGAGTACTGCGGCGATCACGACGGCAGTGATTCTCGCAGCCGGGCGCGGTACGCGGCTCTCCGGCCATGTGCAGGACTACCCCAAAGGCTTTCTGCGACTTGGTGAAAAATCGATCATTGAGGAGTCAATCGACCGTCTGGTCGATGCCGGGATAGAGGACGTGATCATCGTGACTGGTCACTGTGCCTGGCATTACAACGAACTCGCGAAGCGCCGGACCGGCCTGGTACGCGTGGTACACAACGAGCGCTACGCTGATTCCGGCAGCATGTATTCGCTCTGGTGCGCGCGAGACCTGGTACAGAAGCCCTTCCTGCTGCTCGAATCCGATCTGGTCTATGAGCCGCTCGCGCTGCAATGCCTGCTCGATGAACCGGCGGCTGACGCGGTTTTGCTGTCGGGTCCGACACATGCTGGTGATGAGGTTTATGTCGAGGTTCACGACGGTTGCCTGCGCGACATGTCGAAGCAAGCTGCAGCGCTGGGCAAGTCGCCGGCCGGCGAACTGGTCGGCATCTCGAAGATCTCGGTCGAACTGTTTCGCCTGATGTGCGCGATTGCCGGTCGCGCCTTTGCCACGACGCTGCGCGTTGACTACGAAACCGACTGTCTGGTCGCTGCAGGGCGCGAGCGGGCTATCGCCTGTCCGGTTGTCGCTGATCTGGTCTGGGGCGAGATCGACGATCCTTCGCACCTCGCCCGTGTGCAAGGCACTGTGTATCCGGAGATCCTGCGTCGTTCCAGCGCCAGCGTTGCAGTGCCGGTCCAATGATTGTATACAGCCAGCAGTTTTCGCCCCCGACCCAGGACGCTACCAGGCCATGAAACGCAAACCGGATACTGCCATCCTGATGGTTGCGCTGCTCAGTTTGCTGGGCTTTGCGCCGCACGCACAGGCCTATCTGGATCCGAGTACCGGCAGCATGATCCTGTCGGCCATCGTCGGTCTGTTTGCTACGGCGGCCCTGGCGATCAAGACCTGGTGGTACAAGATCAAGTCATTATTCCGTGGCGAACAGGACAAGAAGCCGGCGGAACCCGGCGACGCAGGAAAGCCGCAACAGCCGGCTGCCGGAGATGAGGGTTCCCGTCGCAGCTGAGCAGCTGCCCGACCCGCGGCGCAATGGCCTTGGCATTTTTTCGGGACTGGAGCGGCTATCGGGCTTTTCGCCGCGTGCCGCGCGCCGAGCGTCGCATCGTCTTTCTTTCAGAGAGTGGGCAGGACTGGCATCACTTCGCACCGGTCATCCGGCACCTCACCGATCAGCTCGGTGAAAGCCTGCTTTATGTGTCCTCGGATCCGGACGACCCGGGTCTGCACCAGGCTTCGCCACTGATCCGTCCTTTCTGCATTGGCACGGGGCTCTGGCGAATCTGGTTCTGCCAGTTCCTGGATGCTGATGTACTGGTCACGCAGATCCTCGATTTCGGTAATCTCGATCTCAAGCGTTCTGTACACCCGGTACATGTGACCTACATGTTCCATTCCCTGATCAGCACGCATATGGCTGATTACGCCAACTCCTTCGACAGTTACGACACCATCCTCTGCGCCGGTCCTCACCAGATGCGTGAGATCCGTCGTCGTGAGGAACTGCACAAGCTGCCTGCCAAACAACTGATCCCGCACGGCTACGGACGCCTGGAAGAGCTGTTGGCCAACCGGCGCGAAGCGCCCCCGATCCACAGCGATGCCGACATTCATGTCTTGCTCGCGCCGTCCTGGGGTGAGGAAACGATTCTGCCCATATGCGGCGACGAGTTGGCCGATGTACTGATGGCGGCGGGATTCCGGCTGACCCTGCGTCCGCACTACCAGACGCGCTGGAAGATGCCCGAAGTGATCGATCGCATCGTGGCCCGGCATGGCAGCAATCCGCGCTTCAGGCTGGTCGAGCAGATGGGCGAGAGCGATTCTCTTTATGACTCGCATCTGATGATCACCGACTGGTCCGGTGCCGGACAGGACTACGGCATGGGACTCGAAAAGCCGGTGCTCTATATCGACGTGCCGCCCAAGGCACGCAATGACACCTGGCCGGAGCTCGGTATGGAACCCTTTGAATCGTATGTGCGTGCAAAGCTTGGTGCGCTGCTGAAGCCGGAGCGCCTGGGAGAAGCGCCGGGCCTGATCCGCGAACTGGTGCGCGATCCGGGCCGATTCCGGCGTGAGGTTGCGAAACTTCGCGAGGAGTCGGTATACAACCTCGGCAACAGCGGCCCGGCCGGCGCGCTGGCCATCGCCAGGATTGCCCGGGAGTGTGCACGCTGATGCTGAAATATCTGGTCCCGATTCTGGCCCTGTTGCTGACCGGCGCAGTACATGCCCAGGCAGCACGTCTGGAGGGCGAGCAGCAGATGCTGCTGATCAATCCCTACGGCGGGTTGCCTGGCCGCTGGCTCAGTTGCGTGGAGCGCTGTACAGGCACAGACGAGGTGAGCGCGACGCAGACAGCACTGTTGCGTGTCGGTGCCGGCGGCAGCCGCTTGAGCTGGACGATCGCTGGCGATGAAGAGGCCAGCCGGCAACTCAATACCCTGATATATCGCGCTGAATACCGGCAGACGAAGACCGCGACGACTGTCATCCTGACTTCCCTGGAACCGTTCCGCGGCATGCGCCTGATTCACCGCTATACGCTGGCACGTGAAGGCCGCACGCTGTCGGCATCATTGCAGATGCCGCCGGGGGCGACACTGGAACTGGCTGGCGGTGAAGATCTGGTCGGTACACGCTTGCCTGGCTTCGGCAGTTTCTACAGCTATGCACGAGCGGTGCGTGTTGATGCGGATGGTCAGCTCGAGCTGACGGGCGATGAGGATGCGACAGGCGCCGCACGTCAGTCTGTCCCTGGCGAGTGGACGGGTCTGCGCGGCCGCTTCTGGACGCTGCTGCTGCAGCCAAAGGAGGCTGTACAGGTTGTGGCTGCCGAAACTGCACCGGACCAGCCGAAGCTCAGCATCCGGCGGGATGGCGCGGGCGGCGGCAGCCTGGAGCTGCAGATCTACGCCGGGCCAGTGATTGCAACAGAGCTGGGAGCAGTGGCGCCGGAGCTGCGCGGCATGATGTACGCGTCGCTGTGGGACTGGTTGCGTGCGCTGGCCTTTGGCATGCACTGGCTGCTCGGTCAGCTGCAGCAGCTGGTCGGCAACTGGGGGCTGGCGATCATGCTCCTGTCGCTGTCAGTGAAACTGCTGATGTGGCCGCTGACCTTTGTCGCCGAGCGCTGGCAGGCCGAGGTCAATCGCACGCAGAGCCTGTTGCAGCCGCAGCTGGCGGCAGTCAGGCGTGAGTTCAAGGGTGAGGAGGCGCACCGGCGCACGCTCGCGGTCTATGCGCAGCATGGCGTCAGTCAGTTTTATACGCTGAAGAGCCTGGCTGGTTTCCTGATCCAGATCCCGGTCTTCATCGCCGCCTTCGATATGCTCGGTGAGAACTTCGGCCTGGCTGGCGCGGGCTTTCTCTGGGTACAGGATCTGTCACTTCCCGATCGGGCGATGGCCTTGCCCGGCGTGATGCCATTCTTTGGCGGCTATCTCAATCTGCTACCCGTGCTGATGACACTGTTCACGATCGCATCAGCGCGCGTACAGGAAGAAGTCTCGCTGTCGACAGAGTTGCTGGCTGGCCAGCGTCTGCGGCTCTATGCGATGGCCGCGCTGTTCTTCGTGTTGCTCTACACCTTCCCGGCCGGGATGGTGCTCTACTGGACCAGCAATAACCTGCTGCATCTGTGCAAGATCATGCTGGGCAAGTTACGGCATCGCTAAAGCTCCAGATTCTGGACCCTCAGCACCAGCTTGCCCTGCGTCTGGCCACTTTCGGATTGCCGATGTGCCTGCTGTGCGTCATCCAGGTTCATGACCTGGATGCGCGGTAGCCTGAATGTGCCACGCGCATAGTGTGCTACGAGTTCGGCTAGCATCCTGCCATCGGCGCGGTGGTGCAGGAATTCCGTTCTGATCTTGCGTGTTGCGATCTCCGGCATGTCCGGTGGTTCGTTGTTCATGTAGGCCACAACACCGCCGGTCTTGACCAGGCGGATGGCCGCTTCAGCAGCGCCTTCCTCAAGCAGTGATGCGAGGATCACATCCACGCCACCGGGAGCCTGCGACCTGAGCACCTGCTCGTAGTCCGAACTGCTGTAGTCGATCAGGTGGTCCGCACCGAGGCCGCGTACATAGTTGAAGTTCTTATGCCGCGCGGTGGTGTAGACGATTGCACCTAGCCGTTTGGCCATCGGTATGGCGGCGCTGCCGAGTCCGCCTGCACCTGCCTGTATCAGTACCGTCTGGCCAGGTTGCAGATTCGCATACTCCGCGAGCGCCTGCCAGGCAGTCAGGCTGACCAGCGGCAGTGCTGCTGCTTCGATGAAGGACATGCTTGCCGGTTTGGCTGCAATCGCTGAGGCATCTATCGGTGCGTATTCGGCATAAGTGCCGTGCTGTACGGACCAGTTGAATGCCAGTCCCAGGACCGCGTCGCCGATGTTCCAGTCGCTGACGTTCTTCCCTCTGGCGACGATGCGGCCGGCGAGATCCCAGCCCGGTACGACGGGGAAGGTGCGTGTGATGTATTCCTGCAATTCGCCAGCGCGCAGACGCCTGTCGATGGGATTGACGCCGGCGGCCGCCACCTGCACCAGTACCTGGTTATCGCCCGGGACCGGTATCGGCAGGTCACCGGTCTGCAGAACGCCCGGGCCACCATGTGCTGCGTAAAATACAGCTTTCATTGCCATAGATCCCTTTGCACAATCCTTGCCCGGCGGACCAGGTGCTGCGGGAAAAGTAAGGCTGGCGCCAACCTCCAGGGTTGGCGCCAGCCGTCTCATGGTTCACCGAAAAAACTCAGTACATCCTTTTCGCTACAAGACCGGCATCGGGCACGACTACCGGGCGCCAAAGTTCTTCTTGAAACCAATATGCCAGGTCCGCGGGTTCTGGTAATACTTTACGTTCGCCAGTGCGGTTGTGAGCATGTAGCGGTCATTACAGTTCCTGCACTCGGCGACCAGTGACCAGTCCTGGTCAGTGTTATCCAGTTGAATCGCGGCATCGAAGGTTGTGTAGCCATCGATGTTGTACTTCGGTCCACCCGCGCTGAAGGTATTGTGGTCACCGACCGAATACAGGTAAGCGCTGGGCACCAGGTTGTAGGTGGGGTTCATTGTCCACACATAGCTGCCGCCAAAAGTGATGGTGTAGTTAGGCACCTTGGTCGGATCAGCGATGCTGCCGTCGGGCGAGACGATGCCCTGGCCGCAGACCGCCGTCGTGCCACCCAAACACGCCGCCTGCTGTGCCTGAATTTCCGGTGCCAGATTCTTGTATTTCGCATCACCGAGTCCAGCGCTCAGCAGCACTGTCAGGTTTTCGATCGGAGCTGCGGTCAACTCGACTTCGAGCCCCTTGTTATCCAGGTCTGCAAAATTCTTGGTGACGAACACCGGCGCACCAGTGGAGCTTGTGACCGCTGTTGGTACCTGAAAATCTGAAACATCCATGTAGAACGCGGTCACGTTGGCTCGCAACTGTCCGTCGTACCATTCCGAGCGCATTCCCAGTTCGTAAGACCAGACTTTCTCCGGCGCGAAGGGCTGGTCCAGTACTGGCGCGGTGCCGCGTGCGTTCCAGCCGCCGGATTTAAAGCCCTTGGTGACGGATCCATAGAAATTCAGCTGGTCATCCACCGTATATTGAAGCGCAAAGCGCGGCGTCAATTTCTCCACGCTCTGGTTGCGCGGAATATTGGCGTATTGCTCAACCAAAACTGGATCACCTGGATTTGGATTTGTGCTGCTCAAATTCTCAAAATTGACGTTGCTCAGGTCATTGTCCGAGATGCCATCGCCATTCAGGTCTATGAAGCAGGTGGCGGTCGGCGGGCAGGGCTGATTGTCGGAGAAGGAAATGTTCTTGTCTTCATCGGTGTAGCGCAGGCCGACCGTTGCGGTCCAGTGATCGTCAAGCTTGTAGTCGCCCTGCGCATAGACAGCCCAGGTCTCCGTCGTGTTTTTCATGACGAGGTCGGAGAGAACCAGGGGGATGAAGGTCGGTGGCGGTGCAGGAACGTCGACCAGAGTGCCAAAATCCGTGCGGTTGTCTTCGCGCAGATAGTAGACACCGGTGACGTATTGCAGTTTGTCGCCGTAATCACCGACAAACTTGAACTCCTGGGAAAGCTGCTGGTTCCTGCTGTCGTTGGCAACCGTATAGCCACCCCACGGCCCCGGTGCCTGGCCAAAGGCAGCGCGCGTGGCGACGTTGCCATTAAGGAAATCTATAGCGTAGTCCTGGGTGAAGTCTCGCCAGCCCGTGATGGAGCTGAGCGTACCGGCAGATGTCGACCAGTCTACATTCAGATAGGCGTTATAAGCCTCAACTTCATTGCCCAGTCCGTAATAAGCCTTGGGACCAGTGAATATGCCAACCAGCGCGCCACCATTCCTGGAAAGGCCGGTACTGGTGATCCGGTTGTCGCCACTCTTGGTGGTGCTGATGCTGGTGTAGTCCTGGTTTTCATAGTCCATTGCCAGGTCAACAGTGAGATCATCGGTTGCCAGCCAGCGGATGGCGCCACGAACACCGTAGTTTTCATCCGTGTTTACGTCTTCGCCGGTCGTTACGCTGTGGGCATATCCGTCATCGTTGATGTAGTAACCGGACAGCTTGGTCAGGAGAGTGCTTGAAACCGGGATATCGACGCTGCCGCGCGCGTTATAGCGGTCGAATTGACCGTAACCGCCTTCAACGTAGCCACCGAACTCTTCGGCCGGCTTTCTCATGATGATGCGCACCGCGCCGCCCGTGGTGTTGCGACCAAACAGCGTGCCCTGCGGCCCACGCAATACCTCGATACGGTCCACGTCGAAAAACGTGAAGTTATTCGCGTTCTGTCGCGCGACATAGATATCGTCGATATAGCTGCCGACCGGCGGATCGAAAGTGGCAATGGATTCGGAATTGCCCAGTCCGCGCAGCGTATAGGCATTGGCGGTACCGAGGCCGGTGTTGTTGTGACCAATCATGTTGGGCACCAAGTGCGCTGTCTCGAGGGCGTCAGTCACCTGCAGGCGATCCAGCTGTTCAGAACTGTAAGCACTGATGGCAATCGGAACGTCTTGCAACTGCTGTTCGCGACGCTGTGCCGTGACGACGATTTCGGTAATAGCGGAGGCCGAGTCCTGGGCGAGCGCCACAGCTGGCGACAGCAGCGTTGCAGTGAGTGGCAATGCGAGCAGACGAGCGATGTGGCGACTTTTGGCTCTGAAGGAAATCATTGGATGCACTCCATGTGGCTTCGACACAACTGGCAGCGGTTTAGTCTATTTACAGACTGGTGTTTATCATAATCGTGGGCGCGATGCGAGATCCACTTTGTTGATTGTGATGTTCATGGATAGACTGTACGCCCATGAGTACCAAAAAAACCACGAGGGTTGTGAGCGCAGATAAAATGGAATTTGCCGACGCTTTTCAGATGTTCCTCGGCGAAGTCATGCTGCTGAATGGTGAATTCATGAGCGCGGCATCCGAGCGCGCTGCAGATCTTGATATCACACCACCCCAATGGCAGGCCCTGATCCTTGCCGCAGGTCAGCCCAGAACGGTCTCCCAATACGCGAGACGTCTCGGTACCCAGCGTCAGAACGTGCAATATACGATAAACAGTCTGGTGAAACGCGGACTCGTAGAGCTGACCGACAATCCGGATCACCGTCGTTCACCGCTGATTCGTTTGAGCAGCAACGGCAAGAAACTCCTCGCCAAACTTCGTCATCGGGCAACTGATCTGTCTCGGCAATTCACCGACGGCATTGATCTGACTGTTGAAGACCTGCAGCGCCTGGGTATGGAGCTTCGGCAGTTGCGGCATCAGGGCCGCGTCCGTCACAAGCTGGGGTAGGGATACGCCGGCTTAATCGTTGGCCGCGCGACCTTCCTTGCCCCCCGCAGAATTCATCGCCTCAGCCCGTCCCCTTGATGGAAAAGTGACAAAAATTTGTCAAGGTGCTATTTATTTTTCAACCGGACCATTGTCGTCAGTGTAGCAGAGGAGCATCTAATGACAAGAAGAAATCTGTGGTGCTGCGTAGTGAGTGCGTTGCTGCTTGTCGGTCAGGCGACTTATGCCTCCGACCCGGTCTCCGCCTATAACACCATTCCGGATGACATCGGCAAACTCAACTATCGCATGCAGAATGGATCGCGGGCGGGAAGTCTGTTTTCTACATGAAGGGCTATGTGTACGCGTATATTCCGGGGGATAGCGAATGCCAAACAGGTACCCCGGATGACGCCAAATGCGAAGGGTTCACTGCCACTGACCCCAGGCGACATGGTGCCCGTCTGTTTGGCTTTGAAGGCTATAACGTTCGCTGGCTGACGAGCAGCCCGAATGCCAATGAGCTGCTCTATGCCAGTCGTGAAATCGTCTTCTATACTGATCCGCGTACGGGCGAAATCGTGAATTCCTGGAAGAATCCATGGACCGGTGAAACCGTTCCCGTGACTCCAGTGATGAACGAGTACATGGATGCTCCGCGCGGCACTGCCGACTTTGCGAATCCGAGTCGTCCGCAGGAAGAGTTTGGCCTGAACTATGCTTCCAATGCCGACGTATTTCCCAACTACGATCTTAAGACGCAATTCGCCCAGAGCGACAACATGAATGTCGCCAACGATGGTCAATACTCCTCCGCCGAATTGTTTGATTTCTACTTGCCGAAGGACTCTGTACGTGAATTGAGGTGTGCAGATATAGTCCTGAATCAGCCTCAGGATAAGAAGAGCAAGAAGAAAATGTGGTACTGGTGGCTGTGCCCGGGTAGTCAGGCAAAGCGGCTGGATTGGGCGCCCCGCGGCACCGTGTCCTGGTCCAGAGTCGGGCCCTGGCTGCCATGGATGGGTATGAGTGAAGTTGCCAGCAACAGCCGACACGTAGCCGGTGTCCTGGTCTACCACGTACGCAGCGAAACCCGGACGCAGTTTGAGGACATGCCGGTTGCCTTCCGTAACCGGATGCAGCAATGGTTTGATAACGGCGCTCTTGGCCTGCAGACCATCGGCTTTGAAGCCTGGAAGCGTCCGGCCAACTACGCGGAATATCAGGCGACACACCCGCGTAACAACGGCAACAACGACACGACCTGGTCGGTCTTTAAAGAGAAGGTTCTGGAGCCCCAGGGTTTGACCTGGCAACAGTGGGCCGACTCCGGTTATCCATTGCCGCAGTAATCACACTGCCAAGGAAGAATGGCGGCCATCCCGCCGCCATTTTTTTTTGCTCGTGATTCAGGGATTGGCACCTGTCTGTTGCTCGAGGAAATCAGCTTGCAGGACTGTGAAAGCCCTTATCATTCCCGATCATGATATTCACCCGACGTACTTTTCAGCTCGCAGTGCAGCGCCGTCCTCAGCCTGGCGTCCACTCGATCTAGTGTCGCGAACCATCCCGCATTACCTGGGCCTCGCCGTGCTGCTCGCGGGCCTGTCGATGGTAAGTCCGTTCTCCATCGATACATTCTTTCCGTCGTTTCGTGCGATGGAAGTGGATCTGGGTGTGTCCCGCTGGCAGATGCAGCAGACGCTGACGGCCTACATGCTGCCTTATGCCGTTACTGCCCTGTTTCACGGGCCGCTGTCGGATGCGCTGGGCCGGCGGCCGGTAATCATCTGGGGCATGGGCCTCTATACCCTGGGCTCACTGGCCTGCGTGTTTGCGCCAAATTTTGCGTCGCTGCTCGCATTTCGTGCGCTGCAGGGCGCGACGGCCGGTGCCGGAATGGTGGTGGGGCGCGCGATCGTGCGCGA
>JBATNV010000199.1:0-6912 GCA_049290495.1 Gammaproteobacteria bacterium
GAGGATGGGCGGATGGGGCGGTCGATAAACCATTTCAGCAAAATCGCAGCCAGATATCTGGCTGTCAGTGCGATTGCGCTGACTTTGGCTGCTAGTGGCGGTGGCGGTGGCGGTGGCGGTGCTTCTACAAGTACGCCATCCGAAGTTCCGTCTCAGCCTCCAGTGCAGCCTCCAGTGCAGCCTCCAGTGCAGCCCAGCCAGAACAGAGCACCACAGATCACGGGAACACCCGCAACAACTGTCCAAGTCGGCGCAAGCTACGCCTTTCATCCCAACGCCTCGGATGCTGACAATGACACGCTCAGCTTCCAGATCTCCAGCAGGCCCGCATGGGCATCCTTTGATCCCGCGTCAGGAACCCTGACTGGCACCCCCGCCAGCAATAACATCGGCACCAACAGCAGTATCGTAATCACCGTCAGCGACGGCACTGCCAGCGTATCCCTGCCGGCGTTTTCGATCCAGGTACAGGCAGCACCGCCGACCAACCTGTCGCCCACGATCAGCGGTACGCCAGCTGCCAGCATCGTTGCAGGCCAGGCCTACAGCTTCCAACCCTCGGCAGCCGATCCGAATGGCGACACGCTCACTTTTTCCATCAGCAGCAAGCCGGCTTGGGCAACCTTCAATACAAGCACCGGGCGCCTGGATGGAACGCCGGCGGCAGCTAACGTCGGCTCATATCCGGGTATCGCCATCCGCGTCAGCGATGGCGCTACCAGCGTATCCCTGCCGACTTTTTCGATCCAGGTACAGGCGGCACCGCAGGCCAATCTGCCGCCCACAATCAGCGGTACGCCATCTGCCAGCGTCCTTGCTGGCCAGGCATACAGCTTCCAGCCCTCAGCAGCCGATCCGAACAGCGACGCGCTCACCTTTTCCATCAGCAGCAAGCCAGCATGGGCAACGTTTAGTACCAGCACCGGACGCCTGAATGGAACGCCTGGAGCTGCCAACGTTGGTTCCTATACTGGAATAGTCATCCGCGTCAGCGACGGCACCGCGACCGTCGCGTTGGCCGCTTTCACGATCACCGTTACGCAGGTCACTAACGGGACTGCAACGATGTCCTGGATCCCACCCACCCAGAATACCGATGGCTCCCAACTGACCGACCTTGCGGGTTATCGCATCTACTACGGCACCAGTGCGTCCAACCTGGACCAGGTTGTGGAACTCAGGAACCCCGGCCTGACGAGCTATATGGTGGAGAATCTCTCTCCGGCCACTTGGTACTTTAATATGCGATCGATTAGCACTGACGGAACAGAAAGCGAGCCGTCAGGCATCGCCAGCAAGACGATCCTGTAAAAAGCGCTGCTCCTCGGGGTCTTCTGGCCCCTGAAAGCACCCTCTTTCATGCCTGCCGCCATACAATGGTGGCCAGACAATATGCCGACCGGCCAGTGTGAGCTGAGCTAGTCGGCTGCGAATACGGGGGAATCCAGATATGTATAACCGCTTGTTAACTTCATTCGTCGCCGGGTCGGTATCCGGACTACTCAGTCTGTCGGTATTTGCGGCGGACCTGGACTGGGGGATCGAAACTGCAATCGGTCATACCGATAACGCTACCCGGGTAAGCAGCAATGAAGTCAGCGATACAATTGGCAGTGTCGGCGGACACATCGATTTCACACGGGAAGGCTCACGCGTCGATGGCCGGCTGCGCGGTGTCGGAAGTTTCCGCAACTATTTTGACAACACCTATAGCGACGATTTTCTGGGCTCGGGTATTGCGGAGCTGCGCATCGGCCTGATCGGCGAATCAGTGACCTGGTCAGTAGATGACACCTTCGGCCAGGTTCTGAGTGATGTATTTGCACCATCCACACCGGACAATCGTGAAAACGTCAATATTTTCTCAACAGGACCGGATATGCGCCTGCACCTTGGCCGGTCAACAGAAATAGTTGTCGCAGGCCGCTATCAGGAATCGAACTACCAGAACTCCAGCAGTGTAGACAGCCAGCGTGTCAGCGGTGATATCTCACTTGTCCGACACACTTCACCTGCAGTGGCATGGTCGCTGAATGTCAGCGCCAGCAATGTTGATTACGACGGCACAGGTAACCCGGGCTACGATCAGCAGGAAGTATTTGTCCGACTGGAGTCCAGGGGCGCAAACCAGACACTGACCGCTGACGCCGGTGTCGGTTTCCTGGACGGCGGAAACCAGACCGACCAGACTGCCCTTGTCCGGATCAACTGGACAAGACAGTTATCGTCTTCATGGTCTCTTGATCTGGGCGCAATCACCGAGTTTGCCAACGCGGATGATCAGTTTGTCTATGGCGTTGGGGGCGGCACAGAACTTGGTGGTACGCAGGATGTGAAACTGTCTGGTCAGGCCATGCGTAGCGACAACGGCACGCTGGCTTTACGCTTCGTGCGTCCGCGTACTCGACTGCGATTCTTTGGTGACATCGGAAAGGAAACGTACCCCGATACCGACGGCCAGGACCGCAGTCGATGGTCTCTCGGCGTCGAGGCTACGCGTCGCCTTACGGCACACCTGGAGGCAACCCTGCTCTTCTCGCACGAAGATCGTGACTTCGATGCCAGCGCCGGTAATGACAAAACCGATTACTACAGTGCCCGCCTCGACTGGCGCATCGGTCGCTCGCTGCATCTGGGCATAGAGGGACGCAAGGAAAATCGCTCCGGAAATACCAGTTACAGCTATGACGAAACTATCTATCTGGCGTCACTCAGCTACCGGACCGGTGCCCAGTAATGTAATCCGGTCACCCGATGCCTGAGCAGGACAACCCGCTGTCAGGCCAGTGGCCATCGCCTGCCAGGACAAGGCTGACCACCTTACGCTGGCTTACCGTAGCCCTGTTGATGGTCGCGGAACTCGCCGGCGCGCGTTTCTTTCTCGCCTTTCCTGACATCAGCACCCAGCCCAGGCCCGTGGCCCAGCTCATCAGGTCAGTCAATGAGCACATCTCAGTAGGCTCGGTCGGTTCATTCATCATCGCTTTCCTGGCCACCTTACTGCTGATCATCAGCACACGACTTGAGTCCGTAGCCAGGGACTTGCTAAATCAGGATGGATATCGCTGGTGGCCATGGCTGGCGGGCCATGCAACCTCCTTTATGCTTTTTATCGGCATCTCATGGCCGGTATTCGGACCGGCTGCCAACATATCCGGACTCTCAACAGGCTGGCTCGCTGGCTGGATCGCCACCGGAACTGTGATGCTCATCTGCCTTTTCTTGACAGCGGCTCCCGCAAGCACATGGCTGCGACTGGCACATCAGGAAAGGATCGCGGCTGCTATGGCGGCAATCGCCGGATCCATTGCCTGGGCGGGTGGTCAGCTTACACAGGAACTCTGGACACCCTTGACCGATGTCACACTCTGGTGCAGCTACAACCTGCTGTCAGTCCTTTACGCAGATGTCTTTATCGACCCGACACGGGCAATTCTCGGCGTAAATTCCTTTCTGGTCGAAATCGCATCAGCCTGTTCGGGTCTCGAGGGCATTGCACTGATAACCGTATTTACAACCTTGTATCTCTGGCTGTTCCGGAAGGAGTTGCGCTTCCCCGCCGCCTTGCTGCTGTTTCCGGTCGGCATCACCATCATCTGGATAACCAATATCCTGCGCATCGTGATACTGATCTCGGTCGGCGCATTCATTTCACCGGATATTGCTGTCGATGGTTTCCACTCGCAGGCCGGCTGGATCGGCTTCACTATCGTCGCATTTGCTGTGATTTTTCTTGCCCATCGCCATTTTCTGGCTATTGCGCCTGACACGGCAACAGCACACAGCCTGCCTCCTGCAGACACCAGCTCGGCACCATCACTACTGATGCCACTGCTGGCGCTACTGGCCAGCTCCATGCTGGTTGCCGCATCTTCGAGCGGCTTCACTCTCCTCTACCCGGTCAACGTCATCGTAACGGCAGGGGTGCTTTGGCATTTCCGCGGTCGCTACAAACCACTCATGAGAATACCATCGTGGCACGCTGTGGCGATCGGCATTGCGGTAGGTGTGATCTGGTTGTGGCTTGTTCCGGATAACAACAGCTCCGGATCAAAGCTGGCCACAACACTGACGAACATGCCAACCTGGCTTTCCGCAGGCTGGATTGCGTTTCGCATCCTGGGCTCCGTGTTTACCGTGCCCATCGCGGAAGAACTGGCCTTCCGGGGCTATCTATTGCACAGGCTTGTCGCAACGGATTTCGAGCACATAAAGCCGGGCAGTTTCACCTGGCTATCATTCCTGCTGTCTTCGGTACTCTTTGGCCTGATGCATGGCAACTGGCTGGCGGGAACGCTGGCTGGGGCCGGCTTTGCGCTGGCGCTGTACAGGCGCGGCCAACTTGGCGACGCCATTGTTGCTCATATCACGAGTAACGCACTTGTGGCTGTCGCTGTCCTGGGTGCAGGACAGTGGGAATTGTGGGGATGAGTTCGCACTGTTGGGGACGGGATTCGGGTCATAATGCCCTCCTGATTTATAGCGACCTCTGGAGCAGGCATGGGCGAACAGCAGCGAATCAAGGACTTTATCCTCAGTAATTTCCTGTTTACCGATGATGGCAATGCGATAAGCAATGATGCGTCGCTTATCGGCCAGGGCGTGATCGACTCGACCGGTATCCTTGAGCTTATCGTCTTTCTGGAAACAGAGTTCTCGATCAAGATCGCCGACGACGAAATGACGCCGGCAAATTTTGACTCGATTGACGCCATCGCTGCCTTTGTCGACAGAGCGCGCAACAAGTAGTCAGCCGGCATCATCGATATGGATTCGCTGCCGGAAACGTTAGGAAGACAGGCCCGGGAGCATCCTGGATCAGTGGCCATCGTCGATGGTGTCCACAGGCTGACCTACCTTCAGCTGCATGAAATGGCGTGCCTCATTGCGGATCAGCTCTGCAAGCGCGGCATATTACCCGGTGACCGCGTTGCAATGCTGCTGCAAAATTCCCCACAGGCGGTAGCGCTTATCTATGGGACCTGGCTGGCGGGCGCTGTCGTCGCACCACTCAACCCACAGGCACGCGGACACGAAGTCTGTACATTGACAGAGCACTCAGGCGCCAGACTTCTCGTTTACGAGCCGGCTTACCGGGATATCGGCGTAATCACTGGCCAAGACCTGCTCGATGGAACGGCAACAGTACCGATTGCCGATCTCACATCCG
Organism: Gammaproteobacteria bacterium; assembly: GCA_049290495.1. Taxonomy (GTDB): domain Bacteria; phylum Pseudomonadota; class Gammaproteobacteria; order Steroidobacterales; genus SHZI01. Next base: position 5,171 of record JBATNV010000199.1, read on the forward strand.
GCGTGTATTCCGCAGAGCGCACACCAGCAGCACCGGATGCCGACGATCTCGCCATGTTGCTTTACACATCCGGGACCACCGGGCGCCCAAAGGCCGTGATGCTTTCACACGGGAACATCAGCGCCAACGTCGCAGGAATTATCAGTTATCTCGGATTGACGCACGCAGACCGTGTGCTCTCTGTACTGCCATTCAACTATTCCTATGGCAGTTCGGTATTGCACACACACCTGGCAGTGGGGGCCACAATCGTACTGGAGAAAAACATGGTCTTCCCGCATGCGATTGCGGAAACCATGGTGCGAGAAAGGATTACCGGTTTCCCCGGCGTACCCTCGACATTTGCCTTGCTGCTATCGCGAGTCGATCTGGCGACAATGCAACTGGACTCGCTCCGTTACGTCACGCAGGCTGGTGCCGCCATGTCGACCGCACTGGTCGACAAGCTGCGCAACGCGCTGCCGGAGACTTCAATCTTCATCATGTATGGCCAGACGGAAGCCACTGCCCGCCTGAGCTATGTGCCACCAAATCGGCTGCGGGACAAGCCGGGCTCCGCCGGGATCGCCGTGCCAGGTGTCGAGATCGAAATCCGTGACGAGCAGCGCCGCACTCTCAAGCCCTACGCTACCGGTGATGTGTGGGCTCGAGGTCCCAATGTCATGCAGGGCTATTGGCATGATGAGGCTGCCACCCGCGCAGTACTGGTCGATGACTGGTTGAAGACGGGCGACATCGGATATCTCGACGAAGAGGGATTCCTGTTTCTGGTCGGCCGGCGCAGCGATATCATCAAAACCGGCGCGCATCGCGTCCACCCCGGCGAAATCGAAGAAGTAATCGCCGGGTTACCTGGCGTGAGTGAGGCCGCTGTTACGGGCATCGGTGATGAGCTGCTCGGCCAGACAATCGCAGCGTGGGTCGTACCGGAACCGGGTTGCGATATCAGCGTCGAGGAAGTCAAGGCGCGGTGTCGGGACATGCTGGCAAGCTACAAGATCCCCAAACAGGTACACATCGTCGCCACGCTGCCCCGCACTACCTCCGGAAAACTACGCCGAATTGAACTATCTTCCCTGAAACCAACGACAAGCACGAAGGAAGTCCATTGAACACCCTAGACGCCACGGTACTGGATCTTGATCTGGAACAGGAAGCCACGCGCATCGCATCCCGACTGCGTGAAATCACCGCCAAGACACTGCACCGCCGCGGCCTGGTCGTGGCCATCTCGGGCGGCATTGACAGCTCGGTATCCTTTGCGCTGGCCGTGCGCGCACTCGGGCCGGACCGCATTCTCGGACTGATCCTGCCTGAACAGGATTCGTCGGATGACAGCGCGGTACGCGCCACGCTCCTGGCCCGCCACCTGGGCGTCCAGGTAGAAACCTGCAATATCGCAGCCACGCTGGAGGCCATCGGCTGCTACCGCTGGCGGGATGAGGCGGTACGCTCGGTCATTCCGGCATATACCACCGGCTGGCGCATGAAGATCGTGATCTCTGGCGGGATAGATGGCCGGATCAATCGTTTCAGGATCATCGCCCAGGCCCCTGACGGCACGCTGATCGAAGAGTCGCTCGGACTCAAGCCCTACCTGCAGATCGTGGCAGCCACGAATTTCAAGCAACGTATACGCAAGACGCTTGAGTATTTTCATGCTGATCGCCTGAACTATGCCGTTGTCGGCACCCCGAACCGACTCGAGTACGACCAGGGCTTCTTCGTCAAGAATGGCGATG
>JBATNV010000200.1:0-147782 GCA_049290495.1 Gammaproteobacteria bacterium
GATATCACCTTCATTCCCGACGGCAACGGTGAGTTCACCGAAAAGATGGGTCTGCTGGTCAACAAGGACGCGATCGGCTTTGGCCGTCGATCCTGGCGTTATTCCATGCTGGTGCGCAACGGCATCATCGAGAAGATGTTCGTGGAGCCGCAGGAGCCCGGCGATCCCTTCAAGGTATCGGATGCCGATACGATGCTTGCCTGGCTTGCGCCCCATGCTGAGAAACCGGCCGACGTTACGCTGTTCACCCGCAAGGGCTGCCCGCACTGCGTGCGTGCGAAGACCGCCCTTAGGGACGCGGGTATCCGCTTCGAGGAACTGCTGCTGAACAGGGACTACACGGATACCACGCTGCGCGCAGTCGCTGGTTCAACCTCGGTGCCGCAGTTATTCATCGATGGCAAGCGCATCGGCGGCGCCGATGAGACCGAAGCCTGGCTAAAGAGCCGCAAAGCGAAGTAACTAACGAGGCGCCAGCCAGTTCGCTATTGCCGGTCCGTGTTGCGAACCATGCACACGGGCCGGCTTATTCGCCGACCAGCCATTCAGCGATCCAGCCCCCGCGGGCATCGTTGGCCAGGCGTTCCCAAAGCCAGGGGAGCAGGTTCCCAAGCGCCGTATCCAGGCCATAGGGCGGGTTGACGATCAGCATTCCCGAGCCGCGCAGACCCATATAACCTTCTGCCTCCACTTGTAGCTCGGCGCGAAAGATCTTGCGCATCCCGCTGGCGGCCAGCTTTGCCGGTAAACGCGCGGTCTGCGGGTCACGCAGCAGCGGATACCAGACCAGCCAGGTACCGCCGGGCCAGCGCGCATGACCGGCCGACAGGGTGCTGAGAACTGCAGACAGTTCTTGCCTGACTTCGTAAGAAGGATCGATGAGCACCAGTCCGCGCCGCTCGGGCGGCGGCACCAGGCCGGGTAGCCCTTCGTAACTGTTCCGGTCATGGATATGGATGCGTGGATCGCGGCTGAAGCTGCGCCGCAGGCTTGCGAGTGCCTGCGGATGGAGTTCGAGCAGTTCCAGGTGATCCTGCGGCCGCAGCAGCTGCCGGACGATCTGCGGCGACCCGGGGTAGCGGCGCAGTGTGCCTGCATCGGGATTCACGGCGCGGACCGCAGCCAGATACGCTTCCAGCTCCAGTGGTGGCGAAGGTGCCGCCAGTACGCGGCTGATGCCGGTCTGGAACTCGGCGTTCCGCTGTGCCTCTGCGCTGCCCAGGTCGTAACTTCCTGAACCGGCGTGGGCGTCGATAACCCGCAGTGGCTTGTCCTTGCGCTGCATGGCCCGCACCGTCAGCGCCAGAATCGAATGCTTCAGGACGTCGGCATGGTTGCCGCAGTGATATTCATGTTGGTAGCTCAGCATGCCTCTGCCACAATTACTGCATGGGACGCATATTTGAAACCAGAAAACACGTGATGTTCGCCCGCTGGAACCGCATGGCGAAGCAGTTTACGCGGATTGGCAAGGACATCACTATCGCGGTACGTGGCGGCGGACCGGACCCCGACAACAATCCGACACTGCGCCGGGTTATCCAGAATGCCCGGGCAGTCAACATGCCCAAGGACAAGGTCGAAAGCGCGATCAAGCGTGCGACCAACAAGGACGTCACCGACTACGAAGAAGTCATCTATGAGGGTTATGCGCCGCACGGCGTGGCGGTGCTGGTGCAGACCGCAACCGACAACCCGACGCGTACGATTAGCAACATCCGCAACGTATTCAACAAGCACGGCGGCAACCTCGGTACCGCAGGCAGCGTCAGTTTTGTGTTCCGCCGCATGGGGGTGTTCCGCCTGGATCCGGCGGGTATCGACCAGGACGATCTCGAGTTGTACCTGATCGACCACGGCCTCGACGAGATGGGTGAGGGCAGCGGTGAGAAGGATGAGCCGCAACTGGTGATTCGCTGCAAATTCGCGGATTTCGGCCATCTGCAGAAGGGCCTGGAAGACCGCCACCTCACGCCGCTCTCTGCCGAACAGGAGTACATCTGTATGACGCCTGTAGAGCTTGCGGAAGATCAGGCGCGGGAAGTGCTCGAGTTTATCGACAAGCTTGAGCAGGACGAGGACGTGCAGAAAGTCTTTCATACGCTCGTGTAGCGCGAATCCCCGGCAAACCATCTGTGGCCGCTCAGCTGGTGCACGACTGTGCAGATCCGGCGGTTTAGCATGCAGTTCGGCATTTCGGCCGTGTTACTCATCGTGTTTGCGTACACTGCCGGCATGTATTGCGGTTAACCCTTATGGGAAATAGTCCTTTTATAATTTAGATTCGCTACGCTGTTTGCGTAGAATGAGGTCGCTGGCGCATTGGGCCCGGTTAAGGGGAGCTGCTAATGGGGGCATTGGGGCCTGAGGGCCTGAACGTTATAGGACCGATGGGCCCGGAGGGGCTGGATGCTTTCCTCCGCGCGGTCATAGCCGCTGGCCTGATCGTGATTTTCGGTGGCGTTTATGCCGCATGTTTCGCGTTTGGGCGCCTGTTCAACAGTTCCCGCCTGATACTGGCTGCCTACGGCTGCTTCGCCTTGTTGATCGTTGCCGTCTACGTGTTTGCGACCTCGCTGCACTTTGCCGGTTTCTGGAACGTGCTGATGGTTTTAGTGCTGATCGCGTATTTCGTTGCGCCGCGCATGATCTGGCGTCTGACCGCGGCGACACACGAACAAGAAACGACACATGAATAAGAAACAATGACTTTAGTATCTACGGGCCTTGCGGCCAGAAGGAGAGCAATATCATGACTAATATGCCCTGGTGGGCGAGCGAGGACTTTTGGCGCAAGACAGCCATCTGGGTGACCGCTGGCATGGCCCTCGTGCTCATTGTGCTCACCTTCGACACGGTTGCCGTGATCACTGCCGGACACTCACGTGTGCCGGCCTATGAAGTGATCAACAAGCGCATCTATTACCGCATGAACACCAAGCGCCAATTCCAGGAACCGGTCATCGGTGACGATGCGCCGCTGTTCGGCAAGATGCTGTCGCCTGCAGAAGCCGAGGCCATGGTGAGCCATGGCAAGATGACCTTGCAGGCCAGGAACTGCACCAGCTGTCACACCATACTGGGTAACGGTGCCTACTATGCGCCCGACCTCACCAAGGCCTGGCTGGATCCGGCCTGGGCTGGCGAGAGTACTCGCGAGAAGCTGATGGTCCAGTTCCTGATGGATCCGGTCACCAATGCCCGCGGTTTTGGTGGCAACCGCCGTATGCCGAACCTCCATCTCACCCAGGATGAAGCCAGGGCGGTCGTGGCGTTCCTCAAATGGACCTCTGCTATCGACACCACTGGATTCCCACGGAACTTTAGGCCAATTGCGCAGGAGGGCGATCGATGAGTATCGCAAAGCTCACAGGTAGTGCCGGCCTTGATGGTGGCCAGCGCCTTGCTGTCAAATATTTTGTAGTTGCTGTCGTACTGTTCGGCGCACAGATCCTGTTTGGACTGCTGGCCGGTTTTCAGTACCTGAACCCGGACTTCCTCTACGGCGTGGTTGATTTCAGCGTTAACCGCATGGTTCACATCAACGCCATGATCGTGTGGATGCTGTTTGGCTTCATAGGCAGCATCTACTGGCTGGTTGAGGAAGAATCAGGTACCGAAATCGTCGGGCTCAAACTGGCTAATCTCGCTTTCTGGCTGTTCACTGCTGCAGTTGCCGTCGTCGTACTTGTCTTCCTCATTATTCAGACAGGTCCCGGCAATATCGAGAGTATCTGGTTCATCAACGAGGGCCGCGAGTACATCGAGGCACCGCGCTGGGCAGATATCGGCATCGTGGTTTGCTTGCTGATTTTCTTGTACAACATTGCCGCGACCTTCACGAAGGGCCGCTGGACGGGTATTGGCGGCGTCCTGGTACTTGATCTGGTCGCAGTTGCCGGCATGTACCTCGCCGGCATGTTCTATACCGAAAACCTGTCCATGGACCAGTTCTGGTGGTGGTGGGTTATTCACCTCTGGGTGGAAGCAACCTGGGAAGTGCTGGTTGGCTGCATCATGGCCTGGGGCCTGATCAAGACGCTCGGCGCACGCCGGCAGATCGTGACAACCTGGCTGTATATCGAAGTCGCGATGATGCTTGGTTCCGGTATTCTCGGACTCGGTCACCATTATTTCTGGATCGGTACGCCCGAGTACTGGCTCACCGTCGGCGGCTTCTTCTCCGCCCTCGAACCGGTGCCGCTGGTGGCGATGGTCGTACACGCCGTTTATGACTCTGGTGTGCACCGCTTCAAGAGCCCGAACCACCCGGCACTTGCCTGGCTGATTGCTCACGCTTTCGGCAACTTCTTCGGCGGCGGTGTCTGGGGTTTCATGCACACGCTGCCGCAGGTCAACGTGTATACGCACGGCACCCAGTGGTCTGCATCGCACGGACACTTCGCGTTCTTTGGCGCTTACGCGACGATGAATATTGCGGTGTTCTACCTTGCCATGCAGAAGTGGCGCGGTAACGTGAACTTCGGCGCCGGACTGGTTGATAACGGCTGGAAGTGGAAGTGGTCCCTGGGCCTGCTCAACGGCGGCGTGTTGGGCATGGTCATGGCGTTGCTGCTTTCCGGTTACGACCAGGTATTCATCGAGCGCGCGCTGGAAGGCTCAACCTGGTCAGGCTACTTCAGGGCCCAGCACAACGTCTGGTATCTGCAGGGCATGTGGTGGCGCCAGATCTTTGGCTACATGACGGCTGCCGGCTTCCTGCTGCTGGTATGGGATCTCATGACCATCGGTGTGCGTGAGACGCGCCCGGCGGTATTCCACACCGAAGCTGCAGAACACGCTGCCTGAACGAAAATCTGAAGGAGATATGACGTGAAATCGACAATCATCATTGCGACGGCAGTGGCGGCACTCGCTCTTAGCCTCGGTGTATCGGCTGCAGACCAGAATGCCGTGGACAAGGCGAAGACGCTTTGCGCTGGCTGCCATGGCCCTAACGGTCTCAGCGTTAATCCGCTCTGGCCGAATCTGGCTGGCCAGAAGGCCAGCTACCTCGAGAAGGCCATGCGTGACTACAAGACGGGTCAGCGACAGGACCCGCTGATGGGCCCGATCTCCACTACCTTGAATGACTCGGAACTCGCCGCACTGGGTGCGTACTATGCGGCACTGCCGGCAGGCGGCTGAATAACCCTGCCTGCTGTCTGATATGCGGGGCTGGATCCGGATGGATCCAGCCCCGTTTTTACTCAAGGCTCAGTCGCGCAATCGATCATAGATCTCTGGCGTAATCATGCCGAAGCGAGCGTCACGCGCCCGCTTTTCCAGCCTTTCGCGCAGTCCGGTTTGAAGCGGTGCCGGTTCCCGCTCAAATTTCTGCTGTGCAGCCAGCGTCCACATCACGTTGAGCTCAGGATTTTCCCAGACCGGTGCATAGGGATCCGCTTCATGTGACAGCGGCAGGGCCGGATGCTCCTGGCTCTCGACATAGTGGAAAGCATCGGCCATCGGCTTGCCCCAGGCTTTTTCGAAGATGCCATAAGCGGGATCGTTGGCGTGCAAGACGTGCTTGTACTTGTAGATGGCGTTGGTGACGATATCTATGTCGGCCTGCGATTCGAGCTTGCGGCCAGGCTTGTAGTAATGCTCGATCCAGACATCGAGATAGGCCGCCGCCGCTTCGTTGAACAGGTCCGTATCCACTTCGCCATACTGGCAATGGAGCAAGTAGGGTGAGGCGGTCGTCATCACCCACTCAATTTTTGCATCGCCGATATCCAGGGCCTTCCGGTATTTTTCATAGACCGGAATCAGCGGACTGTAGTCCATGTCCGGATGTGTCGGTGCGATATCCAGCAGCGCGATGGTCTGCTTGCCGTTGCCACCAAGCTGGAACATATACACTGGAACGTCATAAGCCGGGTCGGGTACAACGAGAATCACGTTTCCCTGCAGCTTCTTGCGTATGCCGTACTCCTCGAGAATGATTGAGGAGAGTTTGTCTGCCCGCCGGAAATCTGAACTCAGATAGGTGTCGCGCCCGTTCTGGCGGCGATTGGAAAAAAACTGCTGATAGTCATCCTCACGGAGGAATTCCCCGAAACGGTCCATGAAGCCTTTCAGGGGGCCTTTTAGCTTAGCTGCCAGATGATCCATTGTCCTCACCGCTACCTGCAATCGAAATACATGTATTCAAGATTGTACAAGGGGTGCCGGGAGGGTCCGGTATCCGTAGTTCCGCTATGCGTGCGTGCAGCGCAATTGCGGAGCAGGCGAGGCGCTAAGGCAGCGCTTGCATTGCCTCGCGAACATCGCGACTGTCTGGCGCCATGCCCATAGCGGTTTGCAGCGCCTCGCGTGCGGCTTTCGTTTCACCCACGGCCAACTGCGCGCGGCCGATATACAACCAGGTCTCGGCTTCACCCCAGACGGGCTGCGTTGAGCCTGGCGGACGGGAGGCGGCAAAAAGTGCTGCCGCCCGCAGGAGTTTGCTGATTGCACGCCTTTTGTTGCCGCCGAACATCATCGGCTTTTCGTAATCACTGACCCCGTCCTGGAATACGACCCAGGCGTTGTCCGGAGCCTCGGCGACTGCAGCGCTGATCTGTCGGCCCGCTTCCAGCCCACGCCATGCGGCGGCCAGGAAATAATATCGCGAGCTGGCGCCATAGCAGGAACCGAGTAGCGCCCGCGCTTCTGGATCGTCATTGCGTTCAGTCAGTGCCTTCAGTGCTGTGATGCAATCCTCAAGGTAATTGCGCGCCTGGTCTTTTTGATCGACGACCAGTTGTGACTGCCGAAGCCGGACATAGGCGCCCAGATAGATCGCGAGGTCGTGCTGTGATGGCGTAGCTTTGGGAGCGCTTCCCAGCGCCGAAATCGCCTGCCGTCCCGCTTCCATCGCCTGCATGTCGCGCTGATTCCATGCGTGCTCTATGCCATCGCGCAGAGTGGTGAGTCCGGGATCATCGACGGGCATGGCGTGTGCTGGCTGAACAGCAGGCCAGATCGCGATCAATGTCATCAGTACGTAGCCCGGCAATCTGTTGCTTACGCGCCAACGCGCGAGGCGCGAGGCGTTCATGCGGTCACCGGTCGGCTGCGCAAGGCGCGCTTCAGCAGTCGGGCCAGAGCCTCTGCGAGACCCGCATCTTCTTCTGGCAAGCCACGGACCGACAGGTAGACCCGGCTGGTGATGGGAATTTCCGTCCACTGTTCCGGTGCGCCCGGGGGGCTGCGCCTGGGGTTTAGCGTGGGACGGAGTTCCAGTTCGCGCAGCAACTGCCCGAGCTCGGCGTGCTCGTCACGGCTGACGTCAGCCGGTACCGTGCTCCCATGGTCCGGTGCCCGGCCGGCGACCGGCGGCGTTGCCTCGGGTGGCAGCTGAAGTGCGGGCAGGCGCGGATGCGTGTCCTCATGCGCTGGCACAGCGGTCGCAGCGGATGTGCGCTCTGCACCAAAGCGCTGCCGGATTGACGCATCAGCCAGGCCGTAACTGCGCTTGTCGCCGCCGGATGCAGGATCCGCTGATTCACCGCCGTATGCGGAGGCCTCCGCTGGCAGTCGCGAAGCTGCGGTTACTGTCGGACTGCTGCGGAACGTCTCCGGCGGTACCGCGGCGACCGGCTCAACGGGTGCCGGTAGCGCAAATAATTGCTCGATTTCTGCACCAGGTAGCCCGCGATCCAGGAGGTCCCTGATACCTTGGGTATCCAGTGCAGACAGCGCCCGGCCGATTTCCGCCAAAGTCGCCGTTAGCAGCTGGCCACTAGCCTGTAACTCCCTGACTCCCTTGATGAAAAGCAGTCTGGACAGGCATTCTTCGGGATAGCGGGTATGCGGACCACGCCGGCCAACCTTGGGTAGGAGTCCTGACTGGATGTAGTAAACGATGGTGCGCCGGTCGAAGCCGGTGAGTTGTACCAGTTCAGAAAGCGCATAGCTGCGTTGCGTTGACATCTAAATACCGCCACCGTCTATACAGTGCCGATATATATGAGGCTTCTAACCAGAAGTGTCAATATTGTGACGATAGGTTTCGGAGCGCAGCGTGTTTCCACTCAGTGACGAGAACCCGACTTTCCTGACCCCCTGGGCGACCATGGGCCTCATCGCCCTGAATATCCTTGTCTGGATCTTCGTGCAAGGGCTCGGTATCGAGCCGAAACTGGGGGCCTCCGTTTGTACGCTCGGGCTTGTTCCCGGCGAGCTGCTGCAGACACTGGCCGCGGGCACGCGTTTCGAGATAGGGCCGGGAATGTTGTGCGTACTTGGCGATACGCCGAACTGGCTCAGTCCACTTTCGCATATGTTCCTGCACGGTGGCTGGCTGCACATCATCGGCAACATGTGGTTTCTCTGGATCTTTGGCACCAACGTCGAAGACTCGATGGGACACGTGCGCTTTGTGGTCTTCTATCTGCTCTGTGGTTTTGCAGCGGCTGCCCTGCAGATATTTGCTGATCCGCGTTCAGGCGTTCCGATGGTGGGCGCATCGGGTGCGATCGGTGGCGTTATGGGCGCCTATGTACTCCTTTACCCGAAGGTCCAGGTAAAGATGCTGGTATTTCTCGGCCTCTTCATCACCACGTTTTCCGTGTCAGCCTTCTGGATGATCGGCTACTGGTTCATCGTGCAGTTCATCGGTGGCATGGGTTCTATCGGCGCGCAGGGCGGCGTTGCCTTCTGGGCACATGTCGGCGGCTTTCTCGCCGGAGCAGCGCTGATCTTTCTGTTCCGCGATCCGGAACTCGTCCGCCGCCATCCGTATTATGGCTGGTCCTGAATCCCGCTCTACCGTGGCACAATTGACCGAAATCAGGAGATGCACCAGATGACGAAATTTTTCATTCGGGCTGCAGCGCTGGCCCTGTTGCTGGCGGCGACGGCACAGGCTGGCGATGTAAAGCCTGCGACTGCGGTAGCGGCAAAGAAGTCTGTGGCGGAGTCACCGGCGCCGCCGGTACGCAAGGGCCGGGTCGCGCAGAACGGTGAGGTAGAGCTGGCTATGCCGACCTTGAGTGGCGCACAGCTTGCTGCCATGCGACCGCATTTTGCGGAACTGAAACCCCGCGTACGCACCAATGCCGAGTAACTGATCCGGCGATTATGCCGGCAAAGTCTGGCCGCGGGTTTCTACCACCAGCGGGATGAACAGCAGTCCGAGCAGCGGCACGAAGGCCACTGCGAACAGCGCGTTAAGGATCACCGCCGGTGAGCCTGCACCTGCAGCCGCTACACTGCCGACGACAAAGGGTCCAGTTGCTGCGACGACGCGGCCGATGTTGTAGCAGAAGCCTGCACCCGTAGCGCGCAGCCGCGTCGGGTACAGCTCCGGCAGGTAGTAGGTGAAGCTGCCGAACACGCCGAACACGCTGAGGCCGATGAAGAAGTACAAATACAGCCGGGTTTCTTCCGGCAGGTCCAGGCCAAAAGTCGCCATCAGTGCGAGCGCAGAAACACCGAAATAGATCGCGAACATCGGTCGCCGGCCCAGTCGTTTGGCAATCGGGATGGTGAGCAGGGTGCCGATCAGTCCGCCGAGGTTGAACGAGGTCGTGGCGATCGTCTTCCAGCTCTCCACCAGCGCGCTGGTCGCAGCCTTGTCCAGGCCGCCGGCAGCTGCAGCAGCCTGGCCGAGGGTGGCGCTGACCACCGGGATGAAAGCGTTGCAGCTCCACCAGGTCAGCAGGGCAACGAAGGTCATCAGCAATGCACTGCGCGTGCGTGGCCAGAACTCCGGTGAGAAAAGTTCGCGGATGCGTGGCGCCTGAGCCTTTGCGCTCTGTGCTGTCTGCAGCCAGCGTTCCGGCTCCTTGATGAACAGGCGTACAAAAAAGGCCACGCTGGCCGGTAGCAACCCAAACAGCAGAACAAAACGCCAGCTCGTCTCCGGATCGGTGCTCATGATGTTGCCGGCGATCAGTGCGTTGACACCGGTAGCGAGGAATAGCCCGAAGGGCGCCGCCGTGTAAAGCAGTGCACCGGCTTCGACGCGATGCTCGTCGTCGACGACCTCGGCCACCATCGCCGCACCTGCCGCCCATTCGCCGCCGATGCCGAGGCTGGCGATGAGCCGGCAGGCAACAAGCTGCCACATGTCGGTGACCAGTGCGCAGCAGGCTGTGCCGAGTGCATAGAGCACCATGGTGATCATCAGTGTACGGCGACGGCCGAAGCGGTCGCTGATCGGGCCGAAGATCACACCCCCGACAGCCCACCCGATCAGAAACAGCGAGGTCAGCGCGCCCGTCCAGAACAGCGTTGCCCCTTTCGCTTCAGCTGAGCCGAGCGTCAGTCCGAGCAGGACGGGCACCGCATTTGGCGCAACATAGTTGAACAGCAAGCCGTCAAAGACGTCGAAGCCCCAGCCCAGCCAGGCGGCTGCAAGGACCGTCCACTGATAGCGGGTGAATCCGAACACCAGGGATCCGGTCTACTCAGTACTTTACGACTGGCGGCGCGTTGACTGCCGACCAGGCTTCGTAGGGCACGAAGTTCTTTGCCAGCACATCCCAGAACAACTGGTCTTCGAGCCAGCGACGTCGCATGAAGTCCTGGGCGGCCAGGTCGTCGGCCGTGAAGGGTGCGTTGGCGCGCTTTTCGAGGATTTCGAAGTAGGTATCGACCACTGCCGTATACAGCTCCGAAACGAGCGTGAAGGTCTGGTCATCGGCAAGCATCTCGGTACCGTACATGCTGACACCAGTGCAGGTTCCATCCCGGTGCCATTTCCAGGGACCAGTGTTCGGCTTGTCGCAGCTCTTTGATCGCCAGTGTTCGCGGTCGACGCCATGCTTCGTGAAAACGTCGGTAACCCGCGCATTCATCAACGCCAGGTCGTCAGGCGGCTGGTTGACTTTCATCATGTCCATCGTGGCGCCGATGTTGCCGTCGCCCTTGGCGGATATCTGTACCGAGAAGGTCGCGTGCAGCATACCGACCCGCGGATTTTTCGGGTGAACGGCGACTTCGAGAAAGCGGTTCCAGCGGCCGCCGATGATGAAGGGTGGCTTCTCGACCTGGGTGGTTACTATCATGACGCCGGCCTTTTCGGCCACATCGCCGCGCTTTACGCGAACTTCATAGTGGCCGTTGCCCGGTACATCCATCACCAGCGGCTCGGCGCTGGCATGGCTGTGATTGACCCGGTCGACGTTTCGCCAGAACGACTTTTCCGTGGTGTCTATAAAAGTGAGCATGCGCCTGGCGACATCGGCCTGTCCGGGCGTCAGTTGCTCGAGATCATCGCCCGGTCCGGCGCCCCAGGCCACTGGCATGAAAATCAGCAGGGCCAGAAAGGCGCCACGGGTGAAATGAACTTTGCTCATAGCGGTGTGCACAGACCAGCTGGTTTTGCATGGTAGCAACCACTGGTGCTGCCTCCAACTGTGTCGGTTCGGTCTCCCTCTTGACCTATCCCCGGGGAGGGGATAAGAATGGCAGCCCGGGCCTGTTACGGAGTCGCTCCACATGTCTGCTGCCAAAGCCGCCGCGCTACCGCCGCACACTCACGACCGCGCCGCTCACAAGACGCACAAGGATGTGTTGAACCGTCTGCGGCGCGCCACGGGTCACCTGCAGACCATCTCCGGCATGATCGAGTCGGGGCGTGAGTGCGGTGACATCGCGCAGCAGATGCATGCGGTGATCCGCGCGCTGGAGGAAGCCAAGTCGACCCTGATCCACGATCACATCGAGCACTGCCTTGAGGACGCGATTGGTCCAGTCAGCCGCGAGCAGCGCATGACCATCGACAACTTCAAGAAGATCACCCGTTATCTTTGATTTGCAGGAACGATCAGGAGTGCCACACATGCTGCGCGCAATGCTCGACTGGCTGGGTTTCGGTGAAAAGGGTCATGCAGTTGGTCATGGCCACGATCATGGGGGCGAGCATGCGCACACTCATGGGGTGATCGATCCGGTCATTGCCACCACGGCGCGCGGGATCTGGGCAATCAAGTGGTCCTTTGTGATTCTGGCCAGCACGGCCGTGTTCCAGATCGTGATCGTCATTCTGTCCAGTAGCGTGGCGCTGCTCGCGGATACCATTCACAACGTCGGCGATGCAGCTACAGCTATCCCGCTGTGGATTGCCTTCAAGTTTGCGCGCCGCAAGGCGACTGACCAGTTCACTTACGGACTGGGCCGCGTTGAAGACCTGGCCGGCATGCTCGTCGTAGGACTGATCCTGTTCAGCGCGCTGGTGGCCGGGTATCAGACCATCGACCGGCTTTTGCACCCCCAGGCGATTGCTTATCTGGGCGCTGTAGCGGCGGCCGGTGTCATCGGTTTCATTGGCAACGAAGCCGTGGCCGTATTCCGTATCCGCGTTGGACGCGAAATACAGAGCGCCGCGCTGATCGCAGACGGTTACCACGCGCGCGTCGACGGGCTGACGAGTCTCGCCGTAGTTGCGGGTGCGATCGGCGTATGGCTCGGCTTTCCGCTGGCCGACCCGATCGTTGGCGGGGTCATTACCGTACTGATCTTCGGTATCGTCTGGCAGTCCGCCAAGGCCGTGTTCACGCGGGCGCTTGACGGCGTAGAACCCGAGTTCACTGCACTGCTAAGGCATACCGGCGAGCATGTGCCGGGTGTACGCAAGGTCCAGAACGTCCGAACCCGCTGGCTGGGTCATCGCATGTATGCCGAGGCCGATGTCGTCGTGGACGACTCACTGCTGGTGCGCGAGGCCGCCATAATCCTCGAAAAGTTGCACAGACAGGCCAGCAAACATCTGCCCGCACTGGCCTCTCTGCGGCTTGCACTGGCGGCCGGCATAGATCCGGAAGAACAGCTGCGTACGGAGCAGAACCCGACTCCCCCGCATGACCACGGCGAGCATTCGCAAGGCGACCATGGCCATGACCATGGTGAGCACGGGCATGCACATTGACGATGTGCGGCTTGCAGTCCATTAAACGTCATGTCAGTATGACAACAGGATCATCTACCTTGGGGTGAAAGTATCATGTCGCTGTCAGTCACGAGTTTGCCGGCCCAGGAGGTCGTGGTTCGCCCGCTGACCGGGGCGCTAGGGTGCGAAATTTCAGGTGTTGATCTCGCGCATCTGAGTGACGCTGCGTTTGCCAGCATTTACCAGGCATTTCTCGATTATTCCGCCGTGATGTTTCATGATCAGGTGCTCACGCAGGAACAGTTCGCGGCATTTGGCCGCCGCTTTGCGAAGCTTGAGGATGAGCCTTTTCTGCCCCATCGCGCAGATGTGCCCGGCGTTTTCTATCTACGTGGTGCGCCACGTGATGCCAAGAGTCTTTCGACGCAGAATCTTGGCTGGCATGCCGATCACACCTATCAAAAAAATCCCAGCCTGGGTGCGATGTTGTACGCGCGCGATGTGCCCGCAGCTGGCGGCGATACGCTGTTTGCCAGCAACTATCTTTCCTACGAGGCACTGTCGCCGGCGATGCAGGCGTTTCTTGAGGACAAGATCGCGATCCATGATGTCCTTCAGTACGGTTTGAAGTCCGGCCACTATTCGACAGGGACGCCCAAAGCCATCGGGGTGCTGTTGAAGATGCGCGAAAGCTTTCCACAAACGCCGCATCCCCTGGTCTGCAAACATCCGGAAACGGGCCGCAAGATGCTCTATCTGAATCAGGCTTGGACCGTGGCAATCGAAGGTCTTGCGTCGGATGAAAGCCAGGCGGTCCTTGATATGTTGAAACGACATTCAGTGAAGGACATTTTCTGTTGTCGTTTCCGGTATCGGAACAATTCGCTGATGCTGTGGGATAACCGCGCAGTTCAACACAGCCCGAACTCCGACTATATGGGGCAGCGATTAATGTGGCGGGTAGCACTCCATAGTGACTGGGCCCCAGGAACCTGAATCACCCCGTAGTCTGGCTACGCGACGCTGCGTTGCCATCTGGAGTTCTGGATGCTGGAAGCCATCAATCTCAGAAAAGTATACGGCGCCCATGAAGCGTTGCAGGGCCTGAATCTCAAGGTCAACGCTGGTGACATCTATTGTCTGCTCGGTGCAAATGGTGCCGGCAAGACCACGACCATCAACCTCTTTCTGAACTTTGTTGATCCGACTTCAGGCACCGCCACGGTTAATGGTATTGATGTCACGCAAAGCCCGCTGGAAACCAAGCGCTATCTTGCCTACATCCCCGAACAGGTAATGCTCTACGGCAATCTCACAGGTTTTGAAAACCTGGAGTACTTCGCGCGACTCGGCGGTCATGCCGGATACTCGGCTGCAGATTACCGGTCATTTCTGGACCGGGTGGGTTTGCAGCCGAATGCTGCGAACCTTCGGGTACGTACCTATTCGAAGGGCATGCGCCAGAAAGTCGGCGTGGCGATCGCGCTCGCCAAGCAGGCGAAAGCGCTACTCCTCGACGAGCCAACATCCGGTCTTGATCCGAAAGCCAGCAATGAGTTTTCCGCATTGCTTCTGCAGCTCCGCAATGACGGCGCTGCCATTCTGATGGCGACGCATGACCTGTTCCGTGCCAAGGAGACCGGCAACCGTATTGGCATCATGAAGTCCGGGCGGCTGGTGCAGGAGCTTTCGACGGACGAAGTCTCTCATGCGGATGTGGAACGTATCTATCTTGAACACATGCACTAGACAAAGCAGCGGTTTGCAGATGCTCTGCGATATGTGGCGGTGCGCATGATCCGGATTATCGCCCGCAAGGAGTTTGTCGAGATCGTCCGCGACGGTCGCTTCATGTGGACGGCGGTACTGATGGTCCTTTTGTTGCTGACCGCCATGCTGGCTGGCTGGCAGCGTCATGGCAGCTATATGGCAACCCAGGCCGCTGCCCAGGGTGCGACCAATACCCAATGGCTGAAACAGGGCGACAAGAATCCGCACACCGCTGCCCACTATGGCAACTATGCGTTCAAGCCGCTCGGTCCCCTGGCGTTCTTCGACAACGGCGTCACCAACTACACCGGAACAACGGTGTTCATGGAAGCGCACAAGCAAAACTTTGCCATCGCGAGCCCGGCGGCGGATACCAGCGCCATCAGTCGCTTTGGCGAATTGAATGGCGCCATGATCCTGCAGGTGCTCATGCCCCTGCTTATTATTTTCCTCGGCTTCACAGCGTTTGCCGGCGAACGTGAAAGTGGCACGATCCGTCAGGTCATCAGTATGGGCGTCAGTCGCACGTCTCTTCTGTGGGGCAAGGCACTGGGGCTCGCTGCAGCGGTGCTCATAGTGGTTGTGCCGTGCGTGATGATGGGAGCGGCTTTTATAGCCATGACCGATCTGCCCATCGTCGGAGAAGGTGTGGAGACCCGCATCGCCTTAATGACCGTTGCCTATCTCGCCTATGCCGGCATTTTCCTGTTTCTGACCCTCGCGGTATCAGCCTGGTCCCGCAGTCCACGCACGGCATTGATGGTGCTGGTCGGCTTCTGGGCCTTTACGGCTTTTATCATGCCGAAGACGGCGGCGGAAATTTCCAAAGCAGTGTATCCGAGCCCGTCCTACGGCAGTTTCATGGCTGATATGAAAGCTCACCAGGCGCGCGGGTTTGATGGCACGCCATCAGCAGCAGAGCTGGGAAAGTTTCAGGGTCAGATGATGCGTGAGTACCGCGTCAGCGATGTGAAGGATCTGCCCTTCTACTGGACAGCGGTGCGGATGCAACGGCTCGAAGAACTCGATCAGCGTGTTTTTAACCAGCACTTCGGTGCGGTCACTGCCGCCTATGCAGCGCAACGCCAGCTGCAAGACCGCATCGGCGTGCTTGCGCCGACCTTGCCACTCCGCTCCATCTCGATGGGCCTGGCCGGCACCGATCTGATCCAGCAGCAGAAGTTTCAGAACGATGCCGAGTCTTTCCGTGAGGCTATGGTCAAAAAAATGAACGGTTACCTGTCGAAGGCTGCCGTCAGCCTGAACGGGGTCAACAGTGCAAGCAACTACCTGATCGCCAATGAGGACGTGTTCTCGATCGTACCGCCTTTCCGTTACCAGCCGCCGGCACTTGACACTACGCTTTCAGAACACTGGATGAACTTCGCCATGCTGGCGTTCTGGCTAGCCGCGGCAATTCTGCTGGCCTTGTTCGGGGTCAAACGCATGGCCCTGGAGAGGGGCTGATGTATCGGCTCATTGCCATGCACGAGACTCGCGCGCTGGCCCGTACCGGAGCGCTCTGGGCGATTCTCGCACTGTTGATCTTTGCGATTACCTTTGCTGCCTGGTCCGGTGGCCGCTCCGTAAGCCGGCAACTCAAGGGTGCCGATGATGCTGCCAGCTACGAGGCCGGGCTGCGTGAGCGGATGCGCCAGGAGACTGCTGAGTACGAGGCAAAGGTCAGAGCCACCGGTGGTCCGTACGAGTTTGCCACGGTCCGGCATGGTCCCGGGCAAGGTCCTCCGCAGGGCACCAATGCGGGTGCGGTAGGCGGCGAGACAGCGGCCTACATCAGTTTGCCACCGACCGGCCTTGCGGCTCTCTCTATCGGGCTGAGTGATATCCAGCTGGACTATCTGCCGGTTACGCTCGGCAAGTCGCTGGCCATGACGGCCAACGCTGAACTCGAAAACCCCGTGAATCTCCTCGCAGGTTCGTTCGACGTTGCGTTTGTCGTGATCTTCCTGCTGCCAATTTTTATTCTTGCGATGACCTACGATCTCCTGTCCAGTGAACAGGAGCGTGGCACGCTGGCCATGATCCTTGCGCACCCGGTATCGCTGCGAACGTTGATGGCATCGAAGCTCATGGCTCGCGCCGCAATCATCCTCATGGTTGTGATCGGACTTGGGCTCGTTGCAGTACTCACCGTCGGAACCCAGCTGGAAACTCCCGAAACGTGGCTTCGCTTCGGGCTCTGGATCATTGCCACACTTGTTTACAGCCTGATCTGGTTTGCGCTGGCGGTACTGGTGAATCTTTACGGGCAGAGCTCGGCCACCAACGGCACCATTCTGGCCGGCGCCTGGCTGATTCTGGTGGTAATCGTTCCGACGCTGATCAGTCTGGTGGCGATGACGGTTTATCCGGTGCCTTCGCGCATGGAACTCACCGTCGCTGCGCGTGAGGCGCAGACTGCGGCCGAAAAGAACATGGATAAATCCCTGAATGCCTTTTATGCCGAGCACCTGGAATATGTGCCAGCGGGCGACCAGCGCGCCATGGATTTCATGACGCTTGGTCAGGCCAGCGCCAATACGATCGAAAAGGCGCTGGCGCCCTTGTACGCCGAATTTCTGGTCAGGCGTGACCAGCAGCAAGGCCTGGTGCAGCGTTTTCAGTACCTGTCTCCGGCCGTCATGATGCAACTGGCGCTGAACGAAATCGCCGGGACCAGTGGCGAGCGCTACGAGGACTTTCTGCAGCAGGCTGTTGTATTCCGGGCTGAATGGAATGATTACTTCGCCGAGCGGTTCCTCCGCCAGGACCCCCTGCGACCCGCGGACTACGACAGCTTTCCTGTCTTCCGTTACAGGCCTGAAGCATTCAGTACCGTTCTGCTGCGACTCGCCCCGTCGCTGCTGGGTTTGCTGGCACTTTTGCTCGGCGTCGCGTCAGTGCCGCTTCTTGGCATCCGGCGCTATCAGGTCGCGGCCCGATAGGTCCGCCTGCCCCGGAAGTTTCGCTCGCATGCAGCTTGACTTATATGGTCATCATATTAACATGACAACTATCGCCGCTCAGTTGACAGCAGTCATGGCCCCTCATCGTGAGTCGCAGGAAAAACCGGCAAAAGTCCGTCAGTTCAAGGAGATGGACCATGCGATCGTCCGCTTTGCCGGCGATTCCGGCGATGGTATCCAGCTGACCGGTTCGCTATTTACACACGATTCGGCCGTCCTCGGTCACGACGTCAGTACCTTGCCCGAGTACCCTGCCGAAATCCGCGCGCCCGCCGGCACGCGGGCCGGGGTCAGCAGTTTTCAGCTGAACTTCAGCTCCGCTGAAATACATACTCCAGGCGATCGGCCGCACATGCTTCTTGCGCTGAATCCTGCCGCGCTTGCCGTGCATCTGGCCGACCTCATACCAGGCGGAATGATTGTTCTCGACGACGATGCTTTTGATACGACGAGTCTTGGGAAGGCCGGATTTTCGGGTGCCGATCCCCGCGACGACGGCACGCTTGCCGGATATCAACTCTACCGGGTCCCGATCACCAGTCTGACCCTTGAAGCCGTAAGGCCACTGGGGCTGGACAAGAAGCAGGCGTCCCTCTGCAAGAACATGTTCATGCTGGGGCTGGTCGCATGGATCTACGATCGATCTGCGGATGTGGTGGAAAAGCAGATCGACTCGTTGCTCGAACGCAAGGCTGCCCAGCCCGCCATGCTCGAAAAGTATCGGCAGCAGGCGACAGCGAACAAACTGGCGTTCCGCGCGGGTTACAACTATGCCGATACCGTAGAGGTGTTTGTTTGCCGGTATACCGTTGGCAAGGCGAAGCTTCCGCCTGGAACCTACCGGCGGGTAACCGGCAATGAGGCGACGGCCCTCGGCTTCCTGGCAGCTTCCGTTATCAGCCAGAGGTCCCTCTTGTATGCCTCCTATCCGATTACGCCGGCCAGCGACATTCTTCATGAGCTGTCCAAATACCGTCACTTCGGAGTGCGAACCGTACAGGCAGAAGATGAGATCGCTGCTATCGCGATGGCAATCGGCGCTGCCTATGGCGGTTGCCTGGGATTAACGGGCACCAGTGGCCCTGGCGTTGCGCTCAAAACCGAAGCGATAGGTCTGGCGGTGATGGCTGAGCTGCCGGTAGTTATCGTAAATGTGCAGCGAGGCGGTCCATCGACGGGGCTGCCGACCAAGACGGAACAATCAGACTTGTTGCAGGCACTCTATGGCAGGAACGGAGAGTGCCCTGTAGTCGTGCTTGCCGCACACAGCCCGGCGCATTGCTTTGAAATGGCAATAGAGGCATTTCGCATAGCCATACGCTACATGACCCCGGTGTTCCTGCTGTCGGATGGATCGATCGCCAACGGTACGGAGCCATGGCGCACGCCAAAGGAAGCGGAATTGCCGCGAATTGATTTGCCGCAAGTCGTGCAGGCCGATGATTATCAGGTCTATGCGCGGAATCCCGAGACACTGGCAAGGCAATGGGTGGCGCCCGGTACGCCCGGTCTGGAGCATTGCCTTGGCGGCCTTGAGAAGCAGGACATCAGTGGCAAGGTCAGCCACGATTCGGCGAATCATCAGCGTATGGTCCATTTGAGGATTGAGAAGATCCAGGGCATCGCGAAGGATATTCCGGAGCTAACGGTCTTCGGTGCTGCACAAGGCGATCTGCTGGTGCTTGGCTGGGGCGGCACCTTTGGTGCAATTCACCATGCGGTAGAGCGTGTACAGCGGCTGGGGCTCTCCGTCGCAGCATCGCAACTGGACTATCTGAACCCCTTTCCCGCAAACCTTGGCGAGCTTCTGCGCAGCTACCGGCAAGTCCTGATTCCGGAACTGAATGCTGGCCAGTTGAGAATGCTGATCCGCGCCGAATTCCTGATCGATGCCGCAGGTCTGAACAAGATCACCGGGCAGCCTTTCAGGACCAGTGAAATCGAGCTGGAAATTCTCAGGCTACTCGGTGTCCAGAACGCACACAGCCAGGATTCTCTGCCTTCGACTGAAACGGTTCACGGGGCGACGGGCGCATGACAAATCCGAAATACGAACGAAAGGACTTTGTTTCCAAAGAGGAAGTCCGCTGGTGCCCCGGCTGTGGTGATTATGCGGTGCTGTCGCAGGTCCAGAGGGTCATGCCTGAGATATGCGAGCGATTACAGCTGCGGCGTGAAAATATCGTTTTTGTTTCAGGCATCGGCTGTTCCAGCCGTTTCCCGTATTACATGAATACCTACGGCTTCCACACGATCCATGGGCGTGCGCCGGCCATCGCAACCGGGCTACAGCTCTGTCGGCCTGATTTGCTGGTCTGGGTAATCACTGGTGATGGAGATGGCCTGAGTATCGGTACCAATCACCTGGTCCATTGCCTTCGTCGCAACGTCAACGTAAAGATCCTGCTATTCAACAATCGTATCTATGGCCTGACCAAGGGGCAGTTCTCGCCGACGTCGGAAAAAGGCAAAAAGACCAAATCGAGTCCAATGGGGAGCATTGAGCAACCGATAAAGCCCTTGTCCATGGCGCTTGCATCGGAGGCAACATTCGTTGCCAGAGTTGGTGCGACAGATGCGAAGAATCTTCAGGACATTCTGCTTCGCGCAGCATGTCATCCGGGTTCGGCGTTCGTCGAGATCCTGCAGAATTGCAATGTTTTCAATGATGGCGCCTTCGACTCATTTACGGCGACGGCGGTTCGGCAAGACCGATCGCTCTATCTGCAGCATGGGCAGCCGATGATTTTTGGTGCCAAGCGGGACCGCGCTATCCGTTTGCGTGCCGGCTTTCCGGAAATAGTCAGCCTTGATGAGTTTCCGGAAAAAGAACTTCTGGTGTTCAACGAGAGCGCTGCGCATCCGGGGCTGGCGTATATGCTGAGTGAACTGGACGAGCAGGCTTTCCCTGTGCCAATGGGGGTATTCCGGTGTGTGAGCCGAAGGCCATTCGACAAGCTGCTCGATGAACAGATTGAAGCGGCAGTGGCGAAGCGGGGAGAAGGCAAACTTCTCGAATACATCAACTCGGGTGACACATGGGAAGTAACCGCGTCTTGAGCAACTAGCGCGCCGCTGCTACGCCGTGCACAAACTCCAGGGTTTCACGATCAAAAACCAGGGCCGGGTGGTCATACTGTTCGCAGTTGTACCAGGTAAAGAAGCGCTCAACCGGGCGCTTGCCGGTGTCCATGACAATCTGTTCTATGGTCAGTAGTGGTGCACCCACCGCGGAATCAAGCATCGCTGCAAGATGGGAATCAGCGAGTGTTGCGCCTATCAGCTGGTGGGCTTCGCCGATCTGGATGCCCTGTTGTTCCAGTATCGCCAGGATGGTCATCGAAGCAAGGTCGCTCGCCATGATTTTCGCGCGACCGGCCGGGATGTGGGCTTCAACATAAGCGGCTGGCACGCCACGAAAAATACGAACGTAGGAAACCTTCGTTACGCGGTGACCTACCGCAATTTTCAGATCAGTTGCAACTCGTGAGTCAGCGTCAATTTCGGAGACGTTGACCTGTGTGATTTTGCTTCGTTGCGCGAGACCCCGGGCTGTGCGGATTCGGGCGTGTACGTTTTCCACGCCGCCGCGTTCCCGTACGTTCGTCGCAACATAGGTTCCCTTGCCATGTACACGATAGACCAGTTCATCCTCCACCAGGAGATCGATGGCCTTGCGTGTGGTGATGCGCGAAACCTTGAAGAGCTTGCCGATTTCGTCTTCCGTGGCAATCTTGTCGCCAGGGCCATACTTGCCGTTTCGGATCCATTCCCGAAGCGTTGTGTATACCCGGACATAGCGAGGCGGTCTGGTCCGCGGGTCGCTGGCGTTCCTGGAATCCGGGTTCATCAATTCTCAAGCCTCATGCTATCGCGTACGAAGGTGCTTAATGTTGTAACGTCATGACGGCATAACACCCCGATGGCGAACCAGCGCGTGTCCGATTACGGGGGCCTGTACGCCGGGGAGGAGTTTGCGCAGCGATTCCCGGCAAGTTTAGCATGCAGTCGGGTCCCTTTCTGCGCTCCAGCATGGTCCGGCACTGCAGTATCAAGGCGAGCCCTCACGCCCACGCATGTTGTCATTATGATATGACGACCTATATAATCCGGCCAGCCATCTGCCATTTTTGGGGCGATTCGAATGCAATATGATCTGATAATTGTCGGCGGCGGTCCGGGCGGGGCCATGGCGGCGCGTTGTGCGGCCAGGGACGGCATGAATGTCCTGCTGGTCGAACGGATGAAAGCTGGCAAGATCAACCGCTTCTGCAGTCGCGATCTGCGCCTGGGTGCGGGTGGTTTTTCCTCGGATACCATCCCGACCGATGTCAAGCTGAAGCGGGTCACAGTGACCATCGAGGTCGGCAGCCATCATCATCGTATCCACCTGCACGGTCTGCCACCCGATGCGATTATTGATTACCGTGGTGAATTGAATCCGGTATTCAACGAGACACTGGTCTCGCCTTCCGGGCGTGCGTTCAGCCGCGACCCTTCCGACCGTGATATCGAAGGCTTTGTTGTCGACAAAGAGCAGTTGATGATTGGCTTGCTTGCGGAAGCCCATGCCGCCGGCTGCGTCATCCGCGATGGAACCAGGTGTGTTTCCATTGACGACTCGGCAGACGGAGTACAAGTGCGCGTGACTTCAGATGCCGGCGACGAAGTGCTGTCTGCCCGGCGCGCGATCGTTGCGGATGGTTCTTTCTCCACGCTGGTTGATCAGCTCGGATTTAATGAAGGACGGTCACCGGGTCGCGGACGAATCAAGTTCATGAATCTCGTTCTCGATCGGGTGAAGTTTCCGTTTCCGGAATTTCGCCGGGTACGATTCTGCTTGCCCTCCCTGCACAACGGCATCGTAAACATGGGGCCGTGGCCGCCAGGATTGTTTCAGATCAGTACTTCTGCAAGCGTTGCAAATGACGTAAACCTGCAGAGCATACTGACCACGTTTACGACAAACTCGCCATTTTCCGAGCTGTTTGCGGGCGCAAAAGTCGTGGCCAAGCAGGCCTGCAACATGGACTTGCGACCGCCCATTCGGGAAGCTGCCCGCGGCAATGTCATGTGTATCGGTGACAATGCTGCCTTTGCGGAGGTTGCCATCAAGGGCGCAATAGGCTGTGGCTATATGGCTGCAAAGTTTAGCAAGGAGGCGCTTGACGGCCGGGATGGTAATGCCGCCTACAATGATTACTGGCAGCACGCCTTCAATTTCTTCAGTCCGCAGTACAACCGTCGGGCCGATGGCGTCAAAAAGATCACCGAGGCGCTGACCGATGCTGAGACAGACGATCTCATCGGCTGGGTGGAAGACCGCGGGTTTACGGGTTTGCCGAATGACGTAGTCCTTAAGCATCGTGAACAGCTGGAGCAGGATCTGCCTGCTGTCTGCGAAAAGCTGCTGCCCCGGGAGATCGATCGTGGCGATCGTCAGGCGGTAGCATGAATGACTGGATTCATTAAGCGGTTTGTGCAGGAGGGTTACTGATGGCGCTGAGAATTACGGATGATTGTCTGAATTGCTTTGCCTGCATTTCAGACTGCCCGAATGCGGCAATCAGTGAAGGGCCAGTGATTCACGTCATTGACTCGAATCTTTGTACCGAGTGTGTGGGTTCGTATGAAAGCCCGAGATGCATCAAGGTTTGCCCCGCAGACACCGCGATTGAGTGGGATGCTGAGCGGGTCGAATCCCGCGATACGCTGCTTGCCCGCTGGGGAAAGCTGCACCCCGGTGAGACTCCCGCGTTGTTCGACAGCAAGTGATGACTGCCAGGAGCCGATAGCAAGGAGCTTGCGATGGGATTGTACGTCCTGCGGCGGCTGGCTCTAACGGTACCAATCCTGTTTGCTGTCATCGTCCTTTCGTTCTGGTTGATGCATGTAGCGCCCGGTGGACCGTTCGATGCCGAACTCATCGATCTTGATCCGAAGGTGGTCGAGAGCATACGCGCGGCCTACGACCTGGATGCACCGGTCTGGAAGCAGTTTCTTGATTACCTCGGCGGTCTGCTGCACGGTGATCTCGGCCCATCCCTCATCTATTCAGATCTTCGTGTCAGCCAGATTATTGCGACGGGATTGCCCATTAGTGTGACAGTTGGTCTCAGTGCGATAGCTATCGGCATTGCGCTCGGTATCGGCTGCGGGATAGCCGCCGCCCTGCGCCAGAACTCATTCGTAGACTATATCGTCATGGCTGCTGCAATGACGGGCGTTGCAATCCCTACCTTCGTCACAGCACCGCTGCTTATCCTGCTGTTTGGTCTTTACCTGGGCTGGTTGCCTATTTCAGGCTGGGGCGGCGGCGATCTGCGGCACCTGCTTCTGCCTGTTATTGCGCTGGCGCTGCCGAAAGTCGCCACGCTGGCCCGGATCACGCGCGGCGCGATGCTTGAAGCACTGAATACCGACTATGTGCGTACCGCACGTGCCAAAGGCCTTCGGGAATGGAAGGTGGTCACGAGGCATGTTCTCCGTCCGATGTTGATACCCGTCGTCAGCTATCTGGGTCCGACCATCGCAACAGTCATGACCGGCTCTGTTGTGATTGAAACGATATTTGGACTGCCGGGTATCGGGCGGGCCTTTGTCGAGGGTGCCAGTAATCGTGACTATCCCGTTGTCATGGGTGTCGTGATCGTATATGCCGTATTCATCCAGATCCTGAATCTCCTGGTCGACGTCATTTATGGCTACCTTGATCCCAGGATTCGGCAAAGTTACGGGCGACCCGAAATGAGTACGGCAGGGGCGGGAATTGGCCGCGGAAAGTAGTTCCGCTAACAGGCTGGGGACGTCGATCTGGCGGGATGCCATTTATCGATTCTCCGTCAATCGCGCGGCGATGCTCAGCTTCTGGATCATCATCATCCTTACCGGTATGGCCATCGTGATCCCGATCTGGGGGCCGCACACGCTCGATGCAGTGGACTGGGACAGGATCCTGATTCCGCCGACCTTTGAAAACCAGCACTGGTTCGGGACCGATGCTAACGGCAGGGACATGTTCGTACGGACCATGTACGGTGCCAGAATTTCGCTGACTATAGGTGTGCTGACGACGCTGGTGGCGTTGATCATCGGGGTCACCTACGGTGCTATCGCCGGTTACTTTGGCGGGCGGGTAGATGCGGTCATGATGCGTATGATCGACGTTCTTTACGCAGTTCCCACGCTTTTCCTCGTCATCATTCTGGTCAGCGCATTTGGAAATAATTTTCTGCTGATTTTTATCAGCATCGGTGCGGTCGAGTGGATGACCCTTGCAAGAATTGTTCGCGGGCAGGCACTGGCGATCAGGCAAAAGGAATACATGGAAGCCGCACGCGCGCTGGGTCTTCCGGCATCCCGGATATTGATGCAATACATCCTGCCGAATGTGATCGGTCCGGTCGTTGTATACGTAACGTTGCTGATCCCGATTAACATTATTGTCGAGAGCTATCTGAGCTTCCTCGGTCTGGGTGTGCAGGAACCATTCACGAGCTGGGGCCGTCTGATTGCACAAGGTGCCGCCGAAATGGAAGCGGCGCCGTGGTTGCTGTTGATACCAGCCGCGTTTCTCACGCTCACGATGTTTTGCTTCAATTTCATGGGGGATGGATTAAGGGATGCCCTTGATCCCAAAAACCGCTAATGCCGCCACTGTTGCGTTGTGATGACCTGAGCGTTCGCTTCAATGTGCGGGGCGGCGTCATAGACGCTGTCAGCAATGTGCATCTGGCTGTAAGCCGGGGCGAATGCCTTGGTGTTCTCGGCGAGTCCGGGTCAGGAAAATCCCAGTGTTTCCTCGCCATTATGGGTTTGCTGTCCGGCAACGGCTCGGCCAGCGGCAGCGTATCGTTCGACGGGCAGGAGATCCTGAATGCTCCCCGCAAGGCGCTGGACAGGATCAGGGGCCGGTCGATTGCCATGGTTTTCCAGGATGCAATGTCCGGGCTGACCCCATTCATGCGTATAGGTGACCAGCTCACGGAAGTGCTTGTCGAGCATATGGGTGTCAGTGAGCGGAGCGCGCGCAAGCGCTCACTTGAGGTACTGGAAATACTGCAGTTTCCACAGCCGACCCGGCGTTTAAGAATGTACCCGTATGAACTTTCTGGCGGGATGCGCCAGCGGGTCATGATTGCGTTGGCGCTGCTTTGCAAGCCGGACCTGATCATCGCTGACGAGCCAACCACTGCACTTGACGCGACGATCCAGGCACAGGTGCTCGAATTTCTGGGCGGACTCAAGCGGCGTACCGAGACATCCATCGTGATCATCACCCACGATTTTGGTGTGGCCCTTGAGTTGTGTGACCGGGTCATGGTGATGTATGCGGGGCGGGTCGTTGAAAGCGGTTCAATCGCCGACATCGTGTTGCGCCCGCAACATCCGTATACCCAGGCCTTGTTTCAGGCGAACCTTGGAATTGATGCGGACCCTGAGCGCGATATTCCCACCATACCTGGTCAGGCGCCTGACCTGCAGAGATTGCCTGCAGGGTGCGCCTTTGCGCTTCGCTGCAGTCAGGCGATACCGCGGTGTCATCAGCTGAGGCCGGAGCTGACCAAGAGATTTGATGGTCACATGGCTGCATGCTTTGTGGAGCAGCCGCAGTGAATATGCCTTTGCTTGAGGTAGAGAATCTCCGCGTCCACCTGCCGATCCGGCAGCCACGGCTGTTTCGGCCAGGCACCACGTATCTGCGCGCGGTAGATGGAATCAGTTTTCGACTCGACGCAGGCGAGACTTTGGGTATCGTGGGCGAATCCGGATGCGGGAAATCCACGCTGTGTCGCGCGATTATGCAGCTGGTCGGCATCAGCTCAGGGAAGGTGCTCTGGGCCGGAGAGAACCTTCCCGACCTTCGCCCACAGGAGATGGACAAGAAGCGCAGTGATCTGCAGATGGTTTTTCAGGATCCGACGGCCAGCCTGAATCCACGCATGACCATTGGCAGTGCAATTGCCGAGCCCTTAAGGGTGTTCCGTCCTGATCTGGACCAGCGCAGCCGTCGGCAGGCTGTACAGGAGATGATGCAGGCGGTTGGCCTGCCTCCCGAACTCGCCAACCGTTATCCCCACCAGTTCAGTGGTGGTCAGTGTCAAAGGGTCGCCATTGCGCGGGCAATGATTCTGAAACCAAAGCTTGTGGTATGCGATGAACCGGTCAGTGCGCTTGATGTTTCCACCCAGGCACAGATCGTGAACCTGTTGAAGCATCTGCAAAAGAACAGTGGTGCAGCATTCATATTTGTCAGTCACGATCTTCCTGCTGTGCGCTATATGTGCACAAAGATCATGGTCATGTATCTCGGCAAGGTCGTCGAAATCGCGACGCGGGATGAACTGTTCGAAAATCCGCGACATCCGTATACGAAAGCGTTACTCAGTGCGATTCGCAACTCCCGGCAAGCAGGGCGGCAAGCTGGCAGGCTCGTCTTGTCAGGAGAAATGCCATCACCAATGGATCCGCCAAACGGTTGCGCCTTCCACACAAGGTGTCCATGGGCTACGCCGAGGTGCCGCAAGGAAGCGCCGCTGCTGGAAGCCATAACCGCCACTCACCAGGTGGCCTGCCACTACTGGAATGACCTGGCAGAAAAAGGATCCGCCGCCCAGGCCCGCATGGTTTAGTGCTCAGTCCTTGATCGACAGGTAGCGGGCCATGTGTGAGTCCATGTTGTCGTCCCAGCCCTGGACGCGCTTGCTTACCAGATAGGTCCGTGAAGGAATGAACAGCGGAATAACCGGATACGCAGACAGCGCCAGTTGTTCGGCTTTCTTCAGGTATGCGGTCCTTTCGACCGGATCATGCGTGCGATTTGCAGTCCGGAGCATCTCGTCAAATTCAGGATTTGAGTACTTCGAGTAGTTGCGTGCGTTATTGGCTTCCAGCAGATACAGGAATGCTGTGGCATCTGCATAGGGTGCATAGAATGAAAACCAGCTGACGTCGAATTCGCCATTCCTCATGCTGGTGTCCTTGTTTTCAAACCCGGTTGTGGTCAGCTGTACATCTGCCCCGATCGACCGCCACATCGCCTGCAAGGCAACAGCGACGCGACGAGCATCCTCGAGGTTTTGATAATCCAGCGTGAAGCGCAGTGGCTTGCTGCTGCCGAATCCTGCCGCAGCGAGCAGCTTCCTGGCCTCGTCGAGCCGTTGCGGGTAGGGCTGGCTCTTGAACGGTGCCGGATTCTGGCCATAGCGCGGCATGGTGGGGGGCACCAGGTTGTAGGCGGCCTCACTGCCGTCTTTGAGAATCCTGGTGGCGATGACTTCCCGATCAATGGCAATCGACAGGGCCTTGCGGACGCGCACGTCCGCAAATTGTGGTCGCTTCGTGTTGATGATCAGGTAGCGGATTCCAAGTGCTGGTGTGGTGTGAAGTTCATCCGGCATGTTTTCTTTCAGCCACGCCAGGCGATTTGGCGGGATGTTGAGGACGATATCGAGTTCACCGGCACGGAAGCGTTTCTCGCCGGTGTTCCGGTCGGGAATGGGGTAGTAGAAAACCTCGTCGATGCTGACCTGTTTTGCGTCGCGGAATTCCGGGTTCCTGGCAAGCTTGTAATAGGTGTTGGGCACCCATTTGTCGAGAATATAGGCACCATTGCCGACTATGTTTCCGGGCTTCGTCCAGCTTGACCCGTATTTCTCCACGACATGACGAGGTACAGGTGCTGTCGGGAAGCCGGCGAGAATATCCGTGAAATAGGGTGCGGGGTTTTCCAGACTTACCTCCAGCGTCAAGGCATCTCGTGCCTTTACGCCGAGAGATTCGGGTGCCTTTTGGCCTTGGGTGATGGCAACTGCATTCTTGACCGGAAACAAGGTACCAGCGCCGCGTAGCGCATTTTTCGGATCTACGACCCGTCGCCACGAGTACACAAAATCCTCGGCCGTAATGGGTACGCCATCAGACCAGCGCAGCCCCGGCCGAAGCTTGAACGTATAGGTCATCCCGTCTTCGGATCTGCTCCATGACTCTGACACACCGGGGACCAGCTTTCCGCTTTGGTCCTCTGTTACGAGACCTTCAAACAGTTCGTACAGCAGTGCTCCGCCGGAACCACCGATAACTGCCTGCGGATCCAGCGACCGCAGCTCATTGGCTGTTCCACGGCGCAAGGTGGACTTGTTGTCGCCAGCTGATGCGGAGGTCGCAAGCGAGGCCCAAAGCAGTACGCCAAGCAGAACCAGGCAAATCGCGGACCAGCTTGTGCTGGAAATACCCACGCCGATACGGTTAGCCATTTTTTTGATTTCCATCGTGGCAGGGTTCCTCGTACTCATCCCGGTTAATGTCTGTATCCGCCTTCCGCGTACTTTGCTTCTGGAAGTTGCGGTATGCGGCAAAGACGGCTCCGGCTCATCGTTCCTGCGCCACTGCGGCGACAAGACCAGTATGAAAGTCCGTGTATTTCAGCGTCACTCCGAGTTCATTCTTGAGTCGGAGGCACCGCACCCGTTTGCTAGACAGCTTGCGTTGCAGTTCTGCAGCATCGTAACGACTTCTGGCTTCAATCTCACTGATTCTGAGCGGACGGGGCAGGTGATTGAGATCAGCAGCCAGATTCGCGAACTCCGACGCACGGTGCGGTAGCTCATCGACCATGTTGTACACCATGCCGGCATTGCCTTTTTCCCATGCCGCGACAAGACCAGTAACCAGATCATCAACATGTATGCGGTTGACCCAGGGATCACCGCCTGCGATTAATGTGTACTGCCCGTTTGCCAGCAACCCCTTCAGCGTTCGACCAGGGCCATAGATCCCGGTAATGCGACAAATGCGCGTAGGCGTGCCGTCCATCCCGGCTTCAGTAACATGGCGTTCCGCAGCGTAACGATCTGGATCGCCGGTACCGCTTGAAGAAATTGTTGTGGTCTCATCTACCCATTCGCCGCCGCAGTCACCGTAGACAGAGCTGCTGCTCGCGTACAGGAACGCCTCCAGTGCAGGGGTTCTGGTTGCAGCTACAACAGCGGCCAGCGGGTCATTAGACTTCTGAGGGGGTACAAAGTAGGCCACCAGCGCCGGCGCCAGCGCGCCCAGTGCCGACACGAAATCCGGTTCCGACAGATCTCCGGCCATGGGCTGGATGCCTGCGTGCTTGAGTTCCGGGTTTTGGTCCGCGCGGCGCGAGACGCCGACAACCCGAAAGCCCCGCTCCATCAAGCGGCGGGCAAGGCGCGTTCCGGTATAGCCGCAACCAATGACAAGAGCAGTTTTTTCTGAGCCACTCACTGGCACCCCGGCCCGGATGCGGGCCCACCAATTTTCAGATCCAGTCGCCACCTGCATGCCGACGCAATGAAGCATGCAGTGGCCGGCCCCCGATATGCATCGTCATGTTAGCATAACAACATATCGATCGTAAATTTGCTCATGGTGGTGTAGCATTTTTTCTGTATCCCTTTTCCACCAGGCTGCCCGGCCAGGAGCGAACGAAGTGTTGAATGCCAGGAGTTTATTGCGTGGACTTTTGACCGTTGGTCTAACCCTGCTTATTGCTGGATGCGGTGGTGCTCCAGCGCCTTCCGGAAACAGTGGTGAGAGGAGCGTCGGCATCCTCCTCGTCGCGCACGGTTCCAAATCTTCGACCTGGGTACATATGGTCGAAGACCTCGCACAACAGGTGCGGGAGTCTGTGCTGGCCAAGCCTGGAGTCAAGGCCGTTCGGCTGGCCTTCATTGAAGATACCAGTCCTGATATCGCCAGTGAAATGAAGGCATTTGATGCCGAAGGGATGGACGAAGTCGTCGTGGTGCCCCTGTTCATCGGGCAGGAGTCGACTCTGATCAATTCCTATATGCAGTTTCTGACTGGCATCAGGTCCGAAGCAAAAGTCATCAAGCAGCTGCAGAATGAGGGTTTTGACGTCTACTACCCGAAGGCGCGTGTCAGCATGACACCGGCGCTCAGCGAGGTCTTGAAGAAGAACGTCCTGCGGCGGGTAGAGGCACTGCGCGGCAACGATAGTGGTGAGGAGATGGGCGTATTGCTGGTGGGCTACGGCGACCAGGTCTTCGGACAGCAGATGGAAGAGCTGATGGAAGGTATTGGTCGATACCTGAAGATCAAAACTGAAATAGATACTGTTGCGTATGCGTTCTGCGGGAAGCTTACCGACTACTCGGGGGCCCCCGTTGTTGAGGCGATCAACGAAGTGCTCGAACTGGAAAAAGAGGTGCTTGTTGTTCCGGTATTGCTGGGTGTTGATGAGAAGCTGCAGCGAGATACGATTCAGGCTGCCGTCAATGCAGTTGCGACGACTTCCAGGGTCCGCTACAAGCAGGATGCTGTGCTTCCTGACCCCGTGGTCAATCAGTGGGTTATGGACAAGATTCAGGAGGCCGTACAACGGATACAGGATGCTGGTGGCAAGACTGTTCCGTCGCCGATCCGGAGTTGCAAGCCGGATTGCTGACGGTGAGTTTTATCCGTACAGATCGTATCTCGTCGCAGAAGCTCAGCCTCACGGCGCTGGCCGCGGCTGCCTTTGTCTTTTTCCGGGTAAATGGTCCGCTCCAGGAGCCGCAGCCGGTTTTTGAGTTTCAGGAACATATGTCCGGCTTCGGAGAGCCGGTACGTTTCGGCGACGAAACCCAGACAAGTCGCTTCGGCATGACGGCAGACCGGGAAGAGCATCCGTACTATCACATCATGACCGCAAGGCAGCGGTTGCCACGACTGTTCGCAGTCATCGGCGATGCGCGCACCAACCCCGGACTTGGTGCAGATGTAGCGGCGATGGTTCTCAGTGGCGCGAAAGCAGTGGCGGAAAATCCCGACAACGTTGTCCTGAAAACCGCGCTCGACATGTATTACGCCGAGGAGCGCGATGTGGCCGGCAATGTTGCGCAGCTCTATCTCGAAAACACCGGCCTGAACAAGAATGTGAAGGGTTATGCCGGGCCCATCGATATCGGAATGACGGTAGGGATGGACGGCAAAATCCGCTCCATCCGGCATCTGCGCTCGATGGAAACAACCAGCTATCTTTCCGATATCGAGAAGGCCGGCTTCTATGGCCAGTTTGAAAACATGCCGCTTGATGGCAAGTCTTACGAGGTGGACTTCGTCAGTGGTGCCTCGCTCACCAGTGAAGGCATTGCCCGCTCGGTGAGCAAGCTGGTCAGCATTGCGCGGGAATCACCGCTCGAGGTTTACGTCGATACACAGGCGACCGGCTTCGACGTGAAGGCCGTTCCGCCAGATACCTGGATCCTCTACGCTGTACTGATCGCTGCGCTGTTTGTCGGGACGCGGCTGAAGCGGGTGCGCCAGTCCAGACGTCTGAGTCTCGCGCTGTCGGTGATGAGTGTCCTCTACCTAGGCTTTTACGCGAACAATTCGTTTACCTATGTCACGTACCTGCAGCCATTCCTCGGAACTGGCTGGTCTTATCTGCTTGCGGCCTATGCAGCGATGGTGCTGCTCGGTGCTATCTGGGATGGTAATTCCTACTGTCGCTACGTTTGCCCCTACGGCAACGTCCAGCGCCTGCTCACGCGCTTCATGCCCTTCAGGGGCAAGCTGCCGATCTCAAATCGCGTTATTGGTGGAGTGCGCTGGGCGATAACAATTTCCTTGTGCATCGGCATCTTCTCAGGATTACGGGACTGGGCCAGCTACGAACTATTTCCCGATCTCTTCGGTATCGAAGTGCTGGATTCGATGTGGTTCTGGCTGTCCCTGGCCGTGGTTCTGATTTCTGCCTACTACCCGATGTTGTGGTGCCGGATGCTGTGCCCGACCGGAGCTCTATTGGACGGGGTTGCAGCAGCTGCGCGAAACAGCAAGGCACGTGGAGCGGTGCCGGCGCGGCCACCAGCGATCGCCGGAATACCGATTACCACGGAGCAGGCAAGTCGCTGACAAGTGCTGTCCCGCGGAAAGCAAATGACCAACTAACCAAGGAGAAATACATGTCCAGGTTCCCTATGCTGATGCTCACTGCCGTATCAGCGACATTGATCCTCGCAGCGTGCCAGCCGAAGGTGGAGCAATCACCTGCGGCGGCAGTCGAGAGCCCGCACAAGATTGGCATTTTGCTCGTCAATCATGGTTCCCGGCAGCAAGCATGGCGAGACATGCTCATGGACGTTGAGAAAGCAGTCGATGACCGGCTTCTCGCGCTGCCTAACGTCAAGGCGGTTCGTACGGCATTCAACGAGTACAGTGAACCGTCGATTGCAGCGCAGATGAAGGCATTCGACGATGAGGGCTTCGACGAAGTTGTCGTACTGCCGCTCTTCCTGACTATCGGCGGGCACACCAACTCCGATATCCCCAATCTGATCGGGCTCAAGAACGATCCAAAAGCGCTTGAGGCTTTGCCGAAAGACGGTCTACCGGTCTATCGGCCCAAGGCGCGAGTGACGTTGCTCGAAACCATCGACTCCACCGAGTTTCTGAAAGACAACATCCTGCGTCGTACCAAGGCGCTTCTGAAGGATGGCGACGGCAGCAAATATGGCGTTACGCTGGCGGCCTACGGTGATGACAAGTTCAACCAGCAGTGGGAGGCGCTGATGGGCGAACTCGGCAAGCACCTCAAAGAGAATGTCGGTATCGATACCATCAATTATGCATGGAGCGGGCACCTGGTTAACTACTCTATTGATCCGACACGCAAGGCGGTCAACCAGATTCTCGCCGACAAGGAAAAAGACATCGTGATTTCTGTCTACGTTGCGTACGACAAGAAATTTCAGTCAGAGGTCATCGGCGGCGGCATCAAGCAATCGGATCGCCCGCAGGACGTGCTCTATAACGAGCCTGAGGCGATCCTGCCTGACGAAAACCTGAATAACTGGATCGTAGATACCATTAAAGAGAGCCTGTCGGTTGGCCGGCTCGGGGCCCTCAATGCCGGCACTTGAGACCCCGGCTCCTGGTTGAATAGCCGCCGAGGTTGTTTGCGAGGCGAGGCGGACGCAGTTACCAGAACTGCGTCCGCCTTTTTTTCTGAGCAGATTTTTACTGGTATTTCTCGCCGAAGCGTACCGTTGCGCTGATACCCCAGGTTCGTTCCCGTGGATAGGTTACGGAGTAGCGGAACGGCACGAATTCATCGAAGTTCGGCCGCGGTCCCTGATCCACGTAGGGGGGGTACAGGTTGCTCGTGTTGGCGAGATAGATGTCGCGGAAGGCAGCGATGGCGTGACCATCATCAAACAGGTTACGTCCCCATAGTTCCACTGTGTACCGGTCTGTGCTTATACCCAGTTTGCCGTTCACATAGGTGTGTGGCGGCAGCCAGTTCTGGTTATCGTTACCGGTATAAATATCGCTTTGGTAACTCACGTCGCCGCGCGTGTACCAGTCCCACTGGCCTGCCAGCGGCCGCCGGTAGCTCAATGATGCGCTGCTCATCCATTCTGGCTGACGCAGCATGGTATTGCCGGATACGTCACCGGAGTTGGCGTCGCATTGTTCGTACCACGCCTTGCGTTCATCAGGCGTCGCCGGAGGTGTACCGCAATCGGCCCGAAACGTGGGGAAGCGGGCAAAGGTATCCTGGCGGGCATTATCAAGTTGAGCATCTGCCCAGCCAATGCTGGCTGTACCCGTCAGGAAATCGGTAATGTTGAAGGCAGCTGATACTTCTGCGCCCAGAATTGTCGCATCGCCGGCATTCACGTTGACGCCTTCGGTTTGCTCCAGGCGCTCGCCGGAGACCGGATCACGGTCAATTAACTGCCGCAGTACGATCTGTCGCCAGTCATTAAAATACACGGCAGCGTCGACGCTGAGTCGCCGGTCAAAAAAGTAGCCTTTGGCTCCGAGTTCATAGGCCGTCATCGTCTCGGTATCAAAGGTGTTAGTGATGAGAACACTACCCGCGACAGCGAGTTGTGGCGTCAACAGCAGCAAGCCACCGGGCTTTTCTCCGTAGGCGATTGATCCGTAAATCATCCAGTCTTCGGTGGCCTGGAAGGTAAGTCCCGCGCGGCCAGTCCACATCGTGTAGCGGCTGCTGCCAGTGGGGCTGCAGACCAGGTCGCCGTCGTCGTTCGCCGGCGACGACCCCGGAGCGCATATGCTTTTTGCTTCGAGCACCCTGGTATCAAACAGGTCGTCGCCACAGGGGTTTGCAATCAATGCTGCCGGATCGCCCGGATCTGGTACCGCGTAGCCCTTCTGGGCGCAGAGAGAGTATGCATTGATGCGGACATCTCTCGACTCCTGGGAGAGGCGCAACTCGCCTCTGGCTGTGAGCCGTTCTGTGATATCAAAATCCAGGCCGCTGAACAGTGCCCAGCCTTCCGTGGTGCGGTCTTCCGTTACGCGAGCGAGTGGATCCAGTCCTCCGTCCGGGTGATAGCCGGGCGTGAACGGATCGTCTGCGAACATGCCATAGAATATTGCCGTACCGACGGCAAAGTCTGGTGCGGTCGGTTCAAATGGTGCAAGGCCAATGGCCGTCGTGGCCGACGGTGCGTCGGGTGGCGGGAGTGTGGCGGCATTTTTGCCGTCGCGTTCTTCGAGTTTCACCTTGAACCAGTAGGTGCCAGCCGTTGCACGCAATCTGCTGTCCAATGGACTGGTAAATCGCAGTTCCTGACTGATTTCGGCAGTTTTTGAGCCAGGCTCGATATCGTACATTCCTGAAAAGAATCGCAGGTTGGCCGGAGTGGGTACGCCGCCATCGCTGCATGAATTGGGCACCCGCGCACCTTCCTTGACGGCTGGTGAGCAGTACAGGAATGGCTGGCTGTTACCGAGTCCGCGCGTAAAATCATGACGGGCATGTTCCCGGGTCTTGGAGTAGCCGGTCAGCGCAGTCAACGTGCCGTACTGTTGCAGGTCCCAGTCGATTTTCAGATTGACCCGGTCCAGCTTCCGGTTTTCGCCGGTGGCTTCGGCAGGACGTGGAATCGCATTGCCGCCATTGAGCCCCGGTATCGATTTCAGGTTCGGAATCTTGCCGCAGTAATTAAGAAGTCTGACGCCCGGCTGTATCGGGTGGTCAGTCGTACCCGGTGGTGCTTCTACCGCGTCTTCGCAGTTGGCCGGAAGACTTACCGTCGGTGAGCCGTCCATATGATCGTTGGACTTGTAATAGCTCAGGCCAATCTCCAGGTCATCCGATGCAAGCCAGAGCAGACTGCTCTGGAAGCTGCGAAAGCGGTGGCCACCGATGTCAATATCTGAAAGGGAATTGTCGTAGGAGCCATCCCAGTCATCGTATAAAACAGACGCGCGGCCCAGAAGCGAGGTGCCGATGAGTGGACCCGTCAGGCTCAGCACGCCTTTCATCTGGCCGTCATTGCCGGCTTCGACGGTGGCCTTGCCATCGAAAACGTCGCTGGGCCGTTTCGTGACGTAGTTGATGGCGCCGCTGAAAGCATTTCGGCCGTATAAGGCGCTTTGCGGGCCCTTGACGACCTCAATGCGTTCCACGTCGATCTGACTAAAATTGAGTCCCTCGCGACCGGAGACATAGACGCCGTCAACAAAAATTGCCGCGTTGTTCTCGCCAAAAATATCGGTCGGAACAACGCCACGAATCACGGGCGTTGGCAAGGTCTCGCCAAAGGGATTAAAGAATGAAAGTCCGGGGGTCAGCTCGGCTACATCGTTGAGATTGGTGATGCCTGCAGCTTGAATCGTGCGTTCATCGAAGGCCGTAATGGACAGCGGCACTTCTTTAAGGTTTTCTTCGATTTTACGACTGGTGACGAAAATCTCCTGGATCTCCAGGCCCTTGTCGCCGGACGGCGTTTCAGTTTGAGCCTGGACTGCGCTGCTGATGAGTGTCACCACGATTGCTGCAACACTGCTGAAAATAGTGACTGGCCTGCGGCGAGCGGTTCTTAGCGTTGCCAGTCTGCGTCGACTTCTCCACCAGGCAGCGGCAATGACGAACAGCCCCCACAGATCGATGGAGCCAGCGCCGCCAACCTTCCCGTTGACGGTGACCAGCGGGTTGACCGTAAAATTCACCGTGTCGGAGGCCGGATCAAGGTCTCCGTCCCGAACGGTCAACTGACAACTGTCGCTGCCGCTAAAACCGGTCTCTGGAATATAGACAAGTTTTCCAGTCGCGTTAGCGGGGCTCACGGAGCAGGTGCCGTGGACGGCCGGAATGCTTACGGTGATCTCATGCTGGCTGGCTGCGCCATTCCCCAGCTGCACGAATTGTCCGATAGCAAACTCCGGAGAAGCGTGATCCTGATCCGCTGAGATGTCCCAGACCGCAATGGTGGGATGGAGATCCGGGATGCTCACGGTGACATCCGCAGAATCCGTTTCACCATCGTAATCGGTGATGGTGTAGCTGAAGACATCGGTACCTGCGAAGAAGCCCGCATCTGTGATCCTGTAGCTGAGAGTCGTGCCAGAAACCGTGACTGCACCATGCTGGGCTGCGGCCGTGACCCTCACCGTGGCAGGGAAATTACCCAGACTGCCACCGACGCCGGGAGCCACGAAGGTACCGGTCAGGTCCAGCGGTGCGGTGGCCCGGGTATCGATCGTGATGCTGCCGGTCATCGCTTCCGGGCTCAGCCCCGATACAGTGATGGCCAGCGAGACGGTAGCGGTATCGGTGTGTGAACCATCGTCGATGCTGTAGACGAAACTGTCATTGCCGCTGGCAGCAGCATTCGCTGTATAGCTAATCGTGATATCTGCCTGGTTTCCCTGGTTACCGGGAGTTCCATTGACCATTACAGTTGCCGTGCCTTGGGCAGGCGGCGTGCTGATCGTTACCGTGACGGGATCGGAAAACCCACTGTCGTTAACCAACACGTCAATGTCCACGGCGACGCCTTCCGGCGTGTTAACCGGCCCATCATCATTTGCCACGACGCCGATCGCTGTGAAATAGCCGCTGGACCAGCTGTTGCACGCGAAACCAGGCGCTGCACCTGGCGCGCTGCCGCAGGCGACGGGAGCGCCAAAGGTCTGGTATTCCTGGACGTCGAAGCCAGCCAATGCCACCACTTGCCCCTTGGCATTGGTGGAAACCTTCA
Organism: Gammaproteobacteria bacterium; assembly: GCA_049290495.1. Lineage (GTDB taxonomy): Bacteria > Pseudomonadota > Gammaproteobacteria > Steroidobacterales > SHZI01. The sequence continues at coordinate 37,548 of JBATNV010000200.1, forward strand.
GGAGCAGCTGGTCCCAGCCCACGTCTTCGGCGGTGACGTGTCCAGCGCCAGGTGCCATGTTGGGCCCGATCAGCAGCGGTGCAAAGGAAATTACGCTGTCCTTGCAGTCGTTGTTGCCTCCGGTATCTACACAGGCGAGATTCATCACAGTGCCTGTGGTCCGCGCTCCGGTGTTGCCTTCAAGCGAACCGATGCCGGCGTTGGTTACTCCGGACCAGCGATCCGGGTCGCTGACGCTGCCGCTGAATGAGGCGGAGCAGTCCATGGATCCGAACAATTGCCCGGCGCAGGGGACGGCCGCGGGTTCAGTGGGGCTGTTGAAGGTGAGCAAACTGGGAAACCCTTCCGAGCCGATGACGTAGTCATAGCCGCCGAAAGCATTGGTCGTCGCTGCGTTAACCGCTTTGGGAGCAAGGAGCTGGGTCATGCTGGTGTATTTGTCCACCACCTTATCGCCGGTATGACGAATGATATCGCCGCCCAGCGGCGAGGTGAGCGTCAGGCTGAAGCTGATCAAATCATCAGTGCCAACCGGCGTACCGCTGTCATCGATGGTAACTGTCCCGTTGATCACCTGGCTGATCTGGCCACTGTTATGCGTGGGTACGAAGGTGACAGAGAAGGCTGCCGGGTTTTGCCCATAGTCGTAGTAGTTGACCTGGCTGAAGGGGCCGGTGATTTCGCCGCTTCCCGGCGCTGCCGGCACACTGCTTGGCCCGCCGTCGTACATGCAGTTTTCGCCGTTACCTACTGCACTTGTGAGTTGTTGCACGCATGTTTGTACTGTCGGCCCGATATGGCCAGCTATGGACGTCGCGGTAGTAGCAGCCATGGATGGGGCTGCAATGATAAGACAGCTTGCCATCAGCAGTTCGACGATGGCTGCGCGATGTATTGCGCTCTTCATGGAAAATCCCCCTGTTCGTGCAGCTGATTCCGGTGTTGCCCGGATTACCCCCCCACGACTAGTCTTTAAAAGACAAGGCCGCATGTTGATATAATAACATTACAACTATAGCTGTTAACAAGCATGGAAGTCAGCCCCCCACGCCGGTTGGCGAGCCGCTGCTTTTATTCGTCTTGATGTTGCCCCGCGAAATCCTCGCTGGGAAGCTTGGCGGTATCGTCGGCTTAAGTAGCAGAGCTACCGGATTCCGGTTTGCGATTCCTCCAGGCAAAAAAAACCCCGCTTCATGCGGGGTTTTTTCAGGCTGGAAAGAAGTTCTACTTCAGGCAGCCTTGCGGCGACGCAGGCGACGGCCAGCCAGGGCGGCTACGCCGGTGCCAAGCAGCCATACCGCTGCCGGCGCGGGTACCGCGGCGGCCTCAACGGTGAACGTCAGGTAGTTGGTGCCCGCAAGCGCGAGATCAATGCCATTCGACAAGATCAGCGTGCCACCACTCGTCGGTGGGTTCTGCACGACCGTCCAGAAGTCGAATGCACCATCGACAGCATCGCAGCCGCCTGCTGCAGCTGCACTGGCCAGACCACGCGGGTTGCCGGTGCTGGCATCGTCGCCGCCGAGCGCACGCTGCACGCAGTTGGCATTACCACCGACGTTGTACAGCGCAGAACTGTTACTCGTAAAGTCGCCACCAGTCGATGTGTTCAGGCAGCCATTGGCACCTACATTGGCGAGGAAGTTGCCTTCGATACAGTTGTAGCTCGTGGCTGTCGTCGTGTTGAGGGTCGTGTTAACTACCATGTTCACGACCTTGTCACTGACAACTGCATTTCCGTTCGCATTGCTGCTGAGGTGCGAGGTGGTCCAGAACGTACCGGTGCCGGTCAGCGTGGTGCCATCCCAGTCCCATGTGGCGGTTGAGCCGGTTACCCCATTGCTCACGTCCCACGGATTGGTGGCGCTGATACACGGGTTGGTAGCAGCGAGAGGGGAGCACGTTGCCCACTTCTGCGTGCTCAGCGTGCCGGAGCTGCTACGGGTGTTATGGGCAACCATAGTAGCGGTTGCTGCATTAACAGTGCCCGATACGGACAGCAGTGCAGTCACCGCAGCCAGTACAGGAATAATTCGTATCTTCATTAGTCTGTCCTCCAAGAGCCGGTTATATATGTTGTTCTGATTTGCCGAGACAGGACGGTGTGTTTACTTACACCGCTTGAAGACCGTTGCCGGTTACTTCCCCCTTTTATTCCCGAACCTGATTCGCACCAGGTCCGACTTTTTTCCTTCTGCGACCGACTCTACACTTCTATTACAAGTTCGCAAGGTGCTACTTTTCATAATGTCGTGAGAATTGACCACCATGCGAGCAACTCACTTGTTTTGCAGTGCATTCCGTGCCGGGTCTGGCGGTGCGCCCCGCAGAAAGCTGACTATGCCTGCGCGCTGTAACTGGAACTCGGTCGGGAACCAGAACTTCTGGCCAGAACGGATCCAGTTGTTCAGAAACCAGTCGGGTACCCCGCGCTGCTGGAAGTAGCCGAGTTCCGCTGCATATAGCCCCGAGACCGGGCCGGTGGCCAGCGGCTCCCAGTTACGCGGCAGGTGAAAGCCCATCCGGGCACCGCGTTTGAGATAGCGGAAGCGGCCGCCGATGAAGGCCGATACGCAGGCGCTGGAGCATTCCCGGCTGCTGTAGGTGTCGAGTCCGTGCTCGATAATGAGTTCACGCAGGTGCACGCCCTCGGACAGCGCGCCTCCGCCGCTGTTCAGGCGAATACGCCTTACGGCTGGATTGCTGGCCAGTAGTTTGGCTACCGTATTGGTTACGCCAAAACCAAGCCCGCCCTTCACTTCAATTTCGCGTGCGCCGGGCAACAAGGCAACCTGGTATTGATAGGGGCCCAGCGCCCAGGCTACGCGGGCAGCCAGGATCTGTTCTGAGCCAGCGACGAGTCCACGCGTTGCGATCAGCAGTGTGAACAGCACAGCAGCGATCTGCGTTAGCCGCGCAGTGTAGATTCTGTCGGTAGTGCGCAGCGTCCGGTCGCTTGCCTGCCAGAGGCCGACCATCTGCCAGAGCGGTATCAAGGCGGTCTGCAGGATTACGAGGCCGAGTATTGCCGTGTAGCTGGCTGCGGAGTCGCCGCTGCTGATACCGCTGGTGTGTGCGATCCACGGTATCAGCCAGAACAACAGCAGCGTGAGCGCTACGCAATTGATCCACCAGCTGATACTGAGCCGCAGTTCCCCTCGCCAGTGACGGCCGATCCAGTAAAACAGGAACATCCCTGTCCGGTCAGTGGCCGAAACCGGCCGGTTCCAGGGACTTTGCCTCACTGGGATCAAAGCGTAGCGGTCGTCCATCCCGGTCCCAGATCACGAAAGCGCCGATACCGATCAGCAGATTGGCCACACCCGTAAGGACGATCGGACCGGAGATCATCCAGTGATCGAAGAGATAACCGCCTGCCAGGCTGGTGAAGAGAATGCCGGCAGCACCGCACAGGCCGGCAAAGCCGATCACCGATCCGCGCACATCGATGGGCGTCTCCTGACCGAGCAGGGCCGTGACGGTGAGTATGACGCCCATCTGTCCGATGCCGACCAGCGCGCAGGCCATGTAGCCCAGCGGTGTAAAAGGCTGCGCCTGTATGCCGAGCAGGGTGTAGCCGATGCCGGCAACAATCAGCGCAACCATCACGCTGGTGAGGCGATGAAAGCGATCGATGGAGATGCCGATGAACGGAGCGGAGAGCAGTGATGAGCCCTGAATGATCGCCAGCATCATGCCGGCGCTCTTCAGCGCTTCCACACCGCTCATTCCTTCGTCGCGTCCGAGCTGCTGCAGCCACAGGGAGACGAAGGTGACCACCAGGGTCAGATCTGCGCGGCCTACGCCGGAGCCCGCGTAGCAGATGATCAGGCGCGGGTTAAGTCGGCCTTCGCGCAGCCCGATCTGCAGCGTTTTGATCAGGCCGATTTTGCTGCGCTTGCCGGTGGGTGTGCCGCCCTTGAGGCCCAGCTGCATGATGATGGCCGTGACAACGCAGATCGCGGCCACCGTGAGCAGCATGTAACGGCCTGCCTCGGCACCATCGAAGCCATTGTCCTTCAGTATTGCTGGTATCTTCGAACCGAGCAGGATAGCGAGTCCGACGCCGAGTCCGTTTAGCATGCCGGTTGCGCCCGACAGCTTGCCGCGCGAAGTTTCCGCCGGGTAATCGGCGGCCGTAACCGCGATCATCGCCCCGACAGCGGTAACGCCGATCGCGTAGACGAAGCGATACATGTACAGGTCCTGTTCACTGCTCGCGAACCCGTAGAGACCGAAGCCGATGCCGGCAATGAACGCGCCCATTGCGTAGATCGGCCGCCGGCCGAAACGGTCCGACAGGGCACTGACGAAGCCGATCAGGCAAAGCGCGACGATCTCCTGCATCGTCGACAGGAATCCGGTGATCCGGCCCTGCTCAGCCAGCGGGATGCCGACGATCTCGTTCAGTACATAAGGCTGCGTGAAACTGAGAAAGCTCACGATCGGCATGACGATGAGGCTGACGTACAGATAGGTGTAGGCATTCAGACCGGAAATGCCTCGTGCGAATTCGATGGGGCCGAGGCGGAAGGTGCCAGCCGAGGCGGGCGCGGGTGGCTGAGTCAATCTAAAATCCTTTCACGATGCCTGCACGGCCTGGCCCAGTGCAGCCGTACTCTTGTTGTGGGGCCGCACACCCTGCGGGCTATGCGTCTGCACACCCGCGCGGATGCTCAACTTCGTACTCTCGCCGGGCCAGCGTTTCCAGTCAACCTGAAACCCCGATCAGGCCGTTTCTGTGCGGCAATCGGCGGATCGTCTCTGGCGGCCGGACAGCAGCTCTGGCAACGTAGCCCTGCATGCGCGGCACCCAGCCCATCATTGGCGTGATTTCAGACCGTCGCACCCTCGGGCACCATGCTTTTCAGGTGCAGGGGGAGAAGTATCTGCGTGCGGTCGTTACGGGCTCAAAAGGGCTGCCGCTGGGCATACCCTGTCTCGGCACAGGTTTCGATTCGCCTGCCATTCTTGATGCGCTCGATGGTTTGCTGCTGACCGGCTCCCCGTCCAATGTGGAGCCCCGTCATTATCGTGGTGCAACGAGCCGGGAAGGTACGATGCACGATGCGGAGCGTGATCTGCTCGCATTTGCACTGATTCCTGCTGCCATCCGCGCGGGACTGCCCCTGCTGGCCATCTGTCGTGGCTTTCAGGAACTGAACGTGGCTTTTGGCGGTAGCCTGTATCAGGAACTGCACGTGTTGCCCGGCTTCGGCAAGCATCGCGAGGACAAGGCTGAGCCGGTGGAGATCCAGTATGCCCCGGCGCACGAGGTGCGATTTACAGCCGATGGTCTGCTCGCGCGGATTACCGGGCGCGGTTCGGCACAGGTCAACTCCCTGCATAGCCAGGGCATTGACCGGCTTGGTGACGGACTGTTGGTCGATGCTGTCGCTCCGGATGGGCTGATCGAGGCCATCGTTGTGGCCGATGCGCCGGGCTTTACGCTCGGCGTGCAGTGGCACCCGGAGTGGCGCGTGCAGGAAAACGAAGTCTCGATGGCAATTTTTCAGGCGTTTGGTGACGCCTGCCGGAGTTATCGGTCATGAGTACAGGCAACAGCGAAAGCATGAATGAAGAACAGCTGCGACAGTGGCTGGTCGACCACAAGATCGACGAAGTCGAGGCGGTGGTCCCTGATATGGCGGGTGTCGCGCGAGGCAAGTACATGCCGGCGCGGAAGTTTACCGAGCAGGGCGGGATGCGCCTTCCGGAATCGGTGTTCATCCAGTCGGTGACCGGCGAATACATCGATGATTACCTGGAGGAGGATGTCGTTGATCCGGTCGATCGGGACATGATCACCAGGCCGGACCTGGACACGCTGCGTCTGGTGCCCTGGGGCGAGGAACCAACCTGCTGTGTGATTCACGACTGCTTTACGCAGAAGAAAGAGCCGATCGACATTGCCCCACGACAGGTGCTTCGGCGCATTGTCGAGATGTTTCATGCGCGGGGACTGGTACCGGTCGTGGCGCCGGAGATCGAGTTCTATCTGGTCAAGCGAAACACGGACCCCGACTACCCGCTGGAACCGCCAATCGGTCGCTCCGGGCGGAAGGAAACCGTGCGTCAGCCCTACAGCATGGATGCAGTAGATGAGTTTGAGCCCTTCATCCAGGACATCTACGACTACTGCGAAGTCCAGCGCCTGCACGTGGACAACCTGGCGCACGAGACGGGTACCGCGCAGCTTGAAATCAATTTCCAGCACGGCGATCCGATAGAGCTTTCCGACCAGATGTTCCTTTTCAAGCGCACCGTACGTGAGACGGCCATGCGTCATGAGATCTATGCGACGTTCATGGCCAAGCCGATGGAGCATGAGCCAGGTAGCTCGATGCACTGGCATATCAGCCTGCGACGAGCTGCCGATGGCGGCAACGCATTCTCAAATCCGGATGGTTCAGAGAGTGAACTGTTCCAGCAGTTTATCGGTGGTATCCAGAAGTACGGGCCTGAAGCCACGCTGCTCAGCGCGCCCTACGTTAATTCTTACCGGCGTTTCACGCGCCATCTTTCAGCGCCGATCAATCTGCAGTGGGGCTACGACAATCGTACGGTTGGCCTCCGCGTACCGCACTCGGACCCGGATAACCGGCGCGTCGAAAACCGCCTGGCCGGCGCCGACGTGAATCCTTACCTGTCAATTGCCGCGTCGCTGGCCTGCGGCCTGCTGGGCCTTGAGGAACGTTTGCAACCAGGCGCACCGGAGACGGGCAGCGCCTACAACCGGCCGTTTGCGCTGCCAGGCAGCCTGTCCGATGCGGTACGGCGTCTGGAAAACACCGAGCGCTTGCGGCCATTGCTCGGCGACCGCTTCATCAAGATCTATACCGCCATGAAACGGCAGGAGCATCAGGCCTTCTTTGAAGTGATCAGTCCCTGGGAACGCGAATACCTGCTGTTGAACGTATGAACACCGAAGATCTCTCGCGCTGGCAGCAGCTCGACCGCGATCATTTCCTGCATCCCTTTACCGATCACCGCGACCTTGCGGTACGCGGCACCCGGGTGATCACCCGCGCTGAAGGGGCATATCTGTGGGACGCCAACGGCCAACGGCTGCTGGACGCGATGTCCGGTCTCTGGTGTGTGAACCTGGGCTATGGCCGGCAAGAGCTGATTGCAGCGGCCACGCATCAGCTGCAAACCCTGCCGTACTACAACAGCTTCTTCCAATGCACCCATCCGCCAGCAATTGAGCTGGCTGCGGATCTCTGTGCGATCGCGCCGCCGGGGTTCAATCGCGTGTTCTTCACGAACTCCGGCTCGGAAGCCAACGATACCGTCATCCGGCTGGTGCGTTACTACTGGTCGCTGCTCGGCAAGCCGGACAAGCAGGTGATCATCGCCCGGCGTAACGCCTATCACGGCAGCACTGTAGGTGCTGCCAGTCTTTGCGGTATGCCGTGGATGCACGCGCAGGCTGGCCTGCCGATACCGGGAATCGTGCACATCGAGGAGCCGTACTGGTTTGCTCAGACTGATATCGAGGATCCCGAGGAGTTTGGCCGGCATGTCGCCGGACAGCTCGCTACCACTATCGAGAAGATCGGTGTCGACAAGGTAGCGGCGTTTATTGCCGAGCCGGTGCAGGGTGCGGGCGGTGCGATCATTCCGCCGGCCAGTTACTGGCCGGCGGTCCAGCGTATCTGTGACGAGTACGGGATACTGCTGGTTGCGGATGAAGTGATCACCGGTTTTGGCCGGCTCGGGCAGTGGTTCGGCAGTCAGCACTTCGGTATCCGCCCCGACCTGATGTCATTCGCCAAGGGCGTCACCTGCGGATATCAGCCGCTGGGCGGCGTCATGGTTGGTGATCGTGTCGCAGAAATCCTGGTGGCGCAGGGCGGTGAGTTTTTTCATGGCTTCACCTACTCAGGACATCCGGTGGCATGTGCTGTCGCACGGGCAACCCTGCGCGTGCTGCGTGACGAGCGGATCATCGACCATCTCGCGGCAAGCCTGATTCCGGCATTCAGCAGCCGCTGGCAAAAACTGGCGGCGCATCCGCTGGTCGGCGAGGCCCGATCGGTCGGGCTGATCGGTGCGCTGGAACTGGTCAGCAATAAAACCGTGCGGCAGAGATTCCCCAAGGAGCTGAAAGCCGGAGAGCGTTGTCGCGATTTCTGTATCGAGCAGGGACTGGTGATGCGTGCCGTGGGTGACACCATGATCGTTGCGCCACCCTTTATCCTGAGCGACGCGCAGCTCGATGAACTGGTGGACAAGGCGTGGCGGGCGCTGGACCTGACGCAGCAGGCGCTGTCTGCGGCTGCGGGCGCGTGATTGCAGAGGCGCATCCGTCTTCCTGGTATGTCGCGACAGCGCGCGGGCTGGTCGAATACCCGTCACTGACAGGTACTCTCAGCGCTGACGTCTGCGTGGTCGGCGCCGGCTATACCGGCCTGTCTGCCGCCCTGCACCTGGCTGAGCGCGGTTACTCGGTGGTGGTGCTGGAAGCGCAGCGCGTGGGCTGGGGCGCATCGGGCCGCAACGGTGGACAGATCGGTACCGGCCAGCGTTGTGATGAAGCATGGCTGGAAGCACATTTCGGCCCGGACACTGCCCGTCAGCTGTTCCGGCTTGCCGAAGAATCCAGGGCGCTGGTCAGGACGCTCATCAGCCGGCATGCGATCGACTGTGAGCTTGGGTCTGGCCAGCTGCTCTGTGCTGCAAAACCGGCACACCTGGATGCGCTAAAGCGCCGCGCCGAGAAGCTGGCAAGGGACTACGACTATCCGCACCAGAGCTGTATCGCCAGATCCGGACTCTCCGCGATGCTCGGCAGTTCAGCGTACTTTGGCGCCAGCCTGGATACGCAGGCTGCATACCTGCATCCGCTGAACTACGCACTGGGGCTCGCCCGCGCCTGCCGTGAAGCGGGGGTCAGGATTTTCGAGCAGTCTGCGGTGCGCAGCTACGACGGCAGTGGGCCTGTCATTGTTAAAACGGCTGGCGGTCAAGTGCAGACCCGGCTCCTCGTGCTGGCCTGTAATGCCCATCTCGACAAGCTGGAGCCGCGGCTGGCCGCGACGATCATGCCGATCAACAATTTCCTTGTGGCTACGGCACCGCTCGGTGAGCAGCGCTGTCGTGAGTTGATCCGCGACCCGGTTGCGGTTCACGACACGCTGTTCGTACTGAACTACTTTCGCCTGTCGACCGACGGCCGACTGATTTTTGGTGGTGGGGAGAACTACAGGCGGCGCTTTCCCGCCGACATCGGCAGCTTTGTGCGCCCGCATCTGCTCCGCGTGTTTTCGCAGCTCGGCGATGTGAAGATCGACTACGCCTGGGGCGGCCGACTTGCGATCACGATGAACCGCATGCCGCACTTTGGTCGCCTGGGACCGAATGTCTACTTTGCCCAGGGCTACTCAGGGCACGGCGTGGCCATGGCCACGCTTGCCGGTCAGCTGCTGGCAGAGGCAGTGGCCGGCTCGGCTGAACGGTTTGATGTATTCGCCCGGCTCGCACCGCCGCCGTTCCCGGGCGGCACCCTGTTGCGCTGGCCAGGGCTGGTGCTCGGGATGCTGTGGTATGCCTTGCGCGACCGGCTGCCTTGATAGCGGTTGCGGGCGTGAATTACCGGGGCGCCGGCTCAGAGCTTTGCGGCGTAGATACCCCAGAGCCTGGCGATTGAACCGAGGTCCTTGCCTTTGACCTGGGCAAAGGCCTTGCGCGCTTCGGCACCATTTTTCTTCGCCACATCAGCGCGGCCGATCAACATCCAGGCGTCGTCGGTATCCGGCAGGCCACCCTTTTTCAGCCCCTGCTGCGCTGTTGCTAAGGCCTTGTCGGTCTGGCCGTAACTCATGAATACTTCAGCCAACTGGACGCTCTCGAGACCCCGGGGAGAGGCGGCAGCAGCCTGTGCAAGCTTCGCCAGGTTCTGCTCCTGCGCCTTCAGCCGTGCGCGCGCATCGTTCATGATCCGCTGGTTACGGGCATCGTCAGCAGCCAGTACTTTCCGCGTAAAACCCAGTTCCAGGGTTTTAAGTGCTTCACCGGGCAAACCAGCCTGAATCGAGACAATTGCTGACTCCGAGAAAAGCCTGGGCTCGTCCATCAGGTCGAGTTCGGCCATCAGGCGGTACACGTTGAGTGCAACGCGGTCATCTCCCTGCGCCTGTTTGCGAAGTGCACTGGACAGCAGTCGCCAGTTTTCCTTGGTCGGATAGAGTGTAACCAGCGATGTCGTGATGCGGCTGACCGCTGCGGCGTCGTTAAGCTTGCCGTAGGATTTCAGCAAGATGCGCAGCCAGTTCTCATCGGCGCGTTTTCCTGCTGCCTGGGCATTGCGCACAGCCGTCTCGGTCGCGTTGACCGCCGCTTTGTCATTACCGCCGATCTGATACGCCTGGCCGAGCATCGCGTACATGTCCGGGTCTTTTGATCCAGTCGTCTTCAGCCAGCGCGTCGTGTATTCGATCGTCTTGTTCACATCTTTGGGGAAGCTGAGCTGGGCAATTTGCTTGATTCGGTCGTTGGTCTGTGCCGGAGTCAGCTGACCCGAATTAAGGGTGCGTTCGTAGGCTGCTGCGGCCGCCGGATAATTTTTTTGCTGCAGATAGACATAACCATACATCTCGGCAATCTTGAGTTGCTCGATACCGCTTTTCCCACTGACCGCATCGGCTGCCTTCAGCTTCGTCAGCGCCTCGGCATTCTTTTTCTGCTTGCTGGCATTAAGCGCGTCCTGCAGCAACTTGCCGACTTGCGGGCCAACCTTCGCTTCGTCGGCCTGCGCTACCGAAGTGATCAGCAGGCTGCCGGAAAGCGCCATACCGACGCTGGCCGCCAGACAAAGGGTCATCAGGAATTTCTTGAGCATTGAGCGCTGTCTCCAGATCAAGTGTTGTCTGCCAGCCCCGCTGGTACTGGCAGCTTTGCAATATTCAGGGTTGCTCGGCGGTATAAATCAACCAGAGCTTTACCAGCAACGAGTAGTCAGGATTCTTCACCAGGCCAAAGGCTGTCGCTGCCCCGGCCCGATCTCCGGAAGCGAGCAAGGCGCGTCCGAGCGACAGGTTGGCGTCATCTACGCTCTTCACGCCGCCCTTTGCGATACCACGCCGCATGGCTTCGATGGCCTTTGCGGGCTGGTCGTAACTCAGGAAGGCTTCGCCCAGCTTGACGTCGGCTTCACCGGTTTTTGATGCCGTGGCCTCCTTCTCAAACTGTGGCAGGGACTTGCGATCCTCTGCAACCTGCCGTTTTGCATCCTCAAGTAATTGCTGGCTCTTTTGCTTGTCGCCGCTCGTATCAAGGATCTTCAGTGCGTAGCCACGCTCCATGAACTTCAGCGCTTCGCCGGGTGAGCCCGAGCGCATGGCGACATTGCCCGCTTCGGTGAAATCATCTGCGCTGTCCATGGCGTCCACGACATACAGCAGACGGAAAACCTGCAGGATCTCCAGTTCCTTGGTGTTGGCAGACCGAAGGAGGCTCGATGACAGGGTTATCCAGTGCTCTTTGCGGGGAAAGTAGCGCACGAGCTCGACGGTGGCGTCGACAATACCCGGATCATTCTTCAGCTTGCTGTATGAGTTCTGCAGGATGAGCAGCCAGTTCTCCTCAGGCTTTTGTCCGGCAGCAACCGAAACGGCGATTGCTTCCTTCATGTAGTTGGTCGCTGCGCTGTAATCGTCGTTGAAGTAGCTGGCCTGACCGACCAGACCGAGCATGACCGGGTCGCGTTTGCCGCTCGCTTCCAGCCACCGGGTGCCATAAGTGGTGACCTTGTTCAGGTCACGCAGGTCGGGCTGGAAGTACAACTGTGCGAGCAGCCTCAGCCGGTCGTTGACCTGTTCTGCAGGCAGAAAACCGGAGTCGAGGCCGCGTTCGTACAGCTGGGCAGCATCCTTGTACTTGGCCTGCTTGAGAGCGACAAAGCCGAGCAGTTCTTCCACCTGGAACTGTTCAAATGGGGTCTTGTTCTCCACGGCGTCGGCCGTGCGGAGTTCGGCTTCGGCTTCCGGAAACTTGCCCTCATTGGCGAGATCCAGCCCGGCCTTCAGTGGCTTCATGACTTTTTTGCCGATCTGATTGGCTGCCGGCGGCTTGTCGGCTGCGTGCAGTGCCGGGGCAGCGGTAAGTCCGCCCAACAGGATACTTAGCGCAGTAATAGCGACGGCCAAGGTCGCGCAGCTTCTGTTTCGCATGCTCCGGGTCTCCCTGTCTGGCGGTCAGCAGTAACCGGTACTGCGCAAAGATACTCCCTCAGCGGAATGAATAAACGCTGAACCGGTTAATCGATCGGTCTATGGCGGGGTTGGTGTCGCCGTATGGGCAGATGCCGTGGTCCGGCAGTGCGACTATTCGAACTGCTCGTTACCGATCAACCCCATCTTCTCGATGCGGTTGCGCTGTGCGGCGGCCAGCACCTGAACCACATAATCGTACTTGACGCGCGCATCCGGCCTGATAGCCACCTGCGGCTGCGGGATTTTCGCCGCCTCTGTATTGAAGTAGCGTTCAAGCGTATCGATGTTTGGTACCTGTGTGCCGTTCCACAGAATCGTACCGTCGTAATCGATCACTATTTCGATCAGCTCGGGTTGCACATCCGGTGTGCTGGGGTCCGGGCGCGGCATATCAAGCTTTACCGCATGCGTCATGATCGGCAGCGTTACGATGATCATGATCAGGAGCACGAGCATCACGTCGATCAATGGCGTGGTGTTCATCTCGATCATTGGGTCGTTTTCGCCGCCCGTACCTACCGTCATGCTCATGGAAGATGACCTCTGCTGATCCCGTCAGGCAATCAGTTAACGTACGGAGCCGCGGTCCGGCTCGGAGATAAAGCCGATTTTCTGGATGCCACCTTTCTGCAGAGCCAGGATCACGCGACCGACATTCTCGTAGCGTCCGGCCCGGTCTCCGCGAACATGAACTTCAGGCTGCGGAACCGTCATGGCTGCGCTGCGAATCAGGTCGGCCAGAACCTGATTGTCGGGGACGCGCGACTCTTTCCAGTAGATGTTGCCCTGCCGATCAATGGCAATGGTTATGTTTTCCGGCTTGGTCTGCGTCGCGATATTGGTTGCTTTCGGGAGCTCCAGGTTCACGGTCTTGGTGATCACCGGTACGGTGATCAGAAAGATGATGAGAAGCACGAGCATCACGTCGACGAGTGGCGTGGTGTTGATGGATGACATCACCGGATGTTCGTCACCGTCACCGGACTGGACGTTCATGCTCATGCGCGTGTTCTCCTTATCTCCTGACCGCGCTTACTTCTTGGCGCTGCTGACCAGCGTCGCGTACAGATCGTTGGTGAAGTAACGAAACTGGTCAAGAATCGCCTTGTTCCGCCGCAGCAGCAGGTTATAGCCCAGCACTGCCGGCACCGCGACTGCCAGACCGATAGCGGTCATGATCAGTGCTTCACCGACCGGACCGGCAACCTTGTCGATGCTCGCCTGGCCAGCGACGCCGATCGCGATCAGTGCGTGATAGATGCCCCACACCGTACCGAAAAGGCCGACGAACGGTGCCACCGAGCCGACTGATGCCAGGAATGACAGACCACCCTGCAGGTCGTTGTTCATGCGGTCGACGCTGCGCTGGAGATTGCCGCTGATCCAGTCGGTGAGCGGCACCTTGTCGGTGAGCTTGCCTTCGTGGTGCGAGCTGGCGTTAATGCCGCTTTCTACCAGCGCACGGTACGGGTTGTTGCTGCCCGAGAGCTTCTGCAGGCCATCGGTGAGCGACGCGCCCGTCCAGAAATTACGGCTTGCCTGCTTGGCCTGACGCAGCATCCGCGTCTGATCCCACAGCTTGGTGAGAATAAGGAACCACGAGTACAGCGACATGCCGACCAGAATGACGAGGGTGCCGCGTGAGATGAAGTCACCCTGGCCCCAGAGGGCCGCCAGACCATAGGGGTTTTCAGCTTCATTGGCCGGTAGCGTATCCGGCGGCGGCGCAGCGCCCGCATCCGGACTTGCGTCGAGCGACAAATCGCTGCCTGCTCCGGTCGTACCCAGATCACCCGTATCGCCCGGCATCGCGTTCAGCGCCGGATCTGCGGGTGGAATAGCCGCATCGGTTGCTGTGTTCTGTGCCAGCTGAATGTTCTCGCCTGCCATAGCTCGCCTACCTTGTGTTTAACTGTTTACGTCTGGACGGAACGCCAAGACCGGGGCGTTCCTACCTGACTTGTCCGAACAAAAAATAATCAGCCTTCGATTCTGAAAGTTACCTTGACTGCATGCCAGACCGAAACTGGCTTGCCGCCTTCCGTGCCAGGCGTAAACCGCCAGGCACGCAGCGCATGCTTGAGCGCTGCTTCGTCGAGCCGCGGAAAACCGCTGCTTGTCTGAATCTTGCCGTCACTGACATTGCCTTCGGTGTCAACCAGTACCAGCACGACGACTGAGCCTTCCTCGCCGAGTCGCCGGGAGGTTGGCGGATAGTCCGGCTGGAAGCGCCGCTTGAACTTGGGGTCAATCTCAGGTGCTTTCTTGACCACCTGAACGGTCGGCGGCGGTGCGACCGGACGAGGTTTGTCGGTGGCTACCAGCGCCGTTGTTGGACCCTTTGTTGCTGTCGGCAGATCGATGATGATATCCGGCGGCGGGACATAAGGCGGCGGCGTCTCAACGGTCGGCGGCGGCGGGGGTGGCTCATCGTCCTTGGTGATTTCTTCGATGATCTCTGCCTTGATAAGCGGCGGCAGGCGATCAAGGATCACCGTGGACAGGCTCGTATTGATAGCCACGATCAGAAGCACATGGAATGCCACGATGCCGATGAGGATCGCCATCCGGCCCGTGTTACGGCCTGTGTTATTGCCTGTATTAAAGGTGCTGTCCATGCGTCCGCATCAGGAGTCTGTGCAGTGTAATACACCGGTTTTATCAGTCCGTTCCATACCGACTCTTGTGTACGGTTACAGACCCGGCTCCATCCGGATCAGAAAGCCCCCTCTGATCCGAGTGGCAAATCTACCCGATATTTCTGTCGATTGCACACTGGTCTGCATACCAAACAGTCGCATCTGCTGGAACAGATTTCCTGATCTGCAAAAAACTAGGTAGTTTCCGCTGTCCAGCAGTCTCGGTATATCTGCCCATGTGTGGTAGGGACATCCGAGTGATGGGCAGCTTTCAGTAAAGGAGTCTCGAATGCGTCCGAGTGCTGCTTCCCTCTGGCCCTTGCTGCGCTTTGGCGTGGTTTTTGCGATTGCTGCATCACTGCTGCTGACTGCGTGTAGCGGGATCGACAAGAGCGCTGACTTCGACCGACATCGCTACAGCCAGTTGACGACGCCACGGGATCGTCCTGGTGTCGTTTATTTCGACGTGATATTTCCGCCGGAATATCCGGCTGATGACCCGGTAGCCGAGGCGGCGCGATTGACCTGGCTCAAGGTGTGGCTGGCTCAGCGCAGTCTTTGTCCGGGCGGTTTTGAGGTCGCAAAGCGTCGACCTTTCGACTATCTGGAGGACAATCCGCGCGGCTATCAGCAACGTTGGGACGTGGCTTGCCGCACCGCCGTCAAGACGGATTAAAGCTTTAGTGCCCGAGTTCCAGAAAAACCCGGGTACCCGCTTCCGCCCCCCAGCGCTCGGCAAAGCCGGCATTCAGTTCGAGCACTCCGATTACCGCTGCTTGCGATTCAATCCGTTCCATAGATAACGGTGTGGTATTTTTCGCGACGCTGTTGATGGTCAGGTCCGCACCGATAAACAGCATGTCCAGCGCCAGCAGGGTGTTCTTCATCCACATGGCGATGCCGACTGGTTCACCGTAACCGAAATACATGCCTTCGAACTCTGGCATGGACTCAATGAACATCAGGCCCTGGGCGCGCTGCTTAGCGCTGGAGGCGATATAGATTTCGATCAGCAGGCAGCGTGGGCCGCGGGTTTCAAGCACTAGCTGACCACGTGGAAAATCGTGCAGGAGAGCGGCGGGCTCGGCAGCAGGGACAGGGGCGCCGGCCAGAATCAGCGTCAGCACGGCAGCGACGCGAGCCCACCAGCGCACGGGCGGTTCAGTTGTCATCGAATGCAAAGCGTCCGTAGTAATGCAGATCACCCAGCGTCAACGAAGAGCGGTCGTTGAGCGCCGGCAGTGCGCCTGTGCAGTAGAGCCTGCCTTTCAGCTGGCGCCGGCGGTCGCGCGTGCTGAGTGATGCCAGTTCAGCAATGTCTGTCCAGCAGCGTCCGATGCCCCCCGAGCTGTAGAAATGCCCGCTTCGTTCATCGATAAAAGTCACATTGACCGGTCTTTCGAGACCTGCGACCGGCGCGGTGACCTCGTCGATCCCCAACACCAGCACCAGGTGTTCATCATTGCCCTGATCCCACGCGATATGCAGCCGTATGCCTTTGCCGTCCGGGCGGTTCATCGCGCCACAGCGCAGTCTTTCACCCGACCAGTCGAGTTCCATGGCCAGAGAGCCAAAGACCTGGCCACGCAGATATCCCTCGCAGCCCATTGCAGCCGCCACGGTTTCAGGCACCGTCTGCGACAGCGCGAGCCAGCCGGTCAGCAGTACCGCCGCAGTGCCGCCCGGCCCGCTCAGGCGAGCGAACAATTTGCTGTCGGTACTGGTCTGAGTCTTGAGATTGCGGGTCATCGGAGCGTGTCATGCAGGATGAAGCCATACCTGGTGTCTATGCTAAGCCAGGTCGGAGAATCACTGTGAATATTCCCAACGGAAAGAAATCTGTTTCTGGTTGTCGTATCTCGTCCAGGCATCCGGGAGTCACGCTTGAGCCGGTCGTTGCCGGCGTTGCGCCATCTGCAGTCGAAATTGCCTTTGCGCGCGTTGCGACACAGTTCGGTAACTGCCTGGTCGCAAGTACTGCCGATGCGATCTGTTTTCTGGAGTTTGTCGCCGACGATGAGCAGCCGGCCTTGCAACGCCTGCAATCCATCTGGCCCGGGGTGCCACTGCGGCGCGCGGCAAACCTTGACTGGCAGCTCGAACCCTTGCTGGCCGGTACGGGGTCGGTACCAGCCGGCTGCATCTGCGCGGCACGCCTTTCCGGTTAAAGATATGGGACGCACTGCTCGACATTCCTGCCGGTAGCCGTATCTCCTATCACGAGTTTGCCGCACAGATCGGTGCGCCACGCGCCGCACGGGCTGTAGCCGGGGCGATTGCTGCAAATCACATTGCAGTGCTCGTGCCCTGCCATCGTGTTGTCCGGGCAGGTGGTGAACCCGGTGACTACCGGTGGGGGCGATCGCTGAAGTTGGCATTGCTGGCGGCGGAGCAGGTCGCCAGCAATGCCAACTGTGAACCATAACGCAGTGCTAACGGCGCCCGGCGAGTAGTGTCCTGCCGGTCAAGCGGATTAAATTCGGGTGTTTTTGCGCGTGAGTCCAGATCTACATCACCACCTCAGTTCGATGGTGACCGAGCGGCAGCAGGATGGCGCGCGCTTGCGTTTCAGCGATCTCATGGAGCACGAGTTCCGGCAGGTCTATGCCGAGCGCAATTACCCGAAGATTCGCCAGATCCTGATCGCCTTTGCCGCGCTGATCCTGATTTCCCTGATCGGCGGCGTGGTGTGGGCAACGCTGTCCTGGCCGACGGCGGTGTACATGCTCGGCATTACGTTGCCGGTCCTGACTGCGACCCTGCTGCAGACCTATAAGGAAGCTTCATATCGTCGCTCACAGACCCTGCTTGCACTGACGACTTTCCTGCTGGGGTTGATTTGCGTTTCCATGTCCCTGCGCGGCAGTCTGAGCGGGGCGGCTTACCACTTTGCATCCACGGTCGCCTGGGTGTTTATGGTCTGGGTCGTACTGGGTCTGCAGTTCAGGTACGCAGCAGTCACGGCAGTGGCCTTGTCCTGCAGTTATATGTGGGGTCAGCTGACCTGGGATTTTCCGCGCAACGAATTGTATTTTTCTGCTGTTGGCCTGCTGACGGTCAACATCATCGGAGGATACTGCTGCTACCAGCTTGAATCAGCGGTACGCCAGGCCTTTCATGAATCGCGGCTGCTGAACGAACTGGCCGAGCGCGACGGCCTCACCCGGCTCTACAACCGGCGCCGCTTCGATCACAATGTTGAAAGACTATGGCGCCAGTCGCGACGCGACCAGAGTCAGTTGACGCTGATGATGGTTGATATCGATCATTTCAAGGCTTACAACGACTGCTATGGTCACCAGGCCGGCGACGATGCGCTGTTGCGCGTGGCTGAAGTGATCTCCGGCTGTGCACAACGTCCGCTGGATTTCGCCGCGCGTTATGGTGGCGAGGAATTTGCGGTCGTGCTCTATGGTCCGGTACGCGATCATGGGCGCGAGTTGTCGGAGCATCTGCGCCACACCGTAGAAGAACTGAAGATCCCGCATGCAGAATCGCCAACCAGCTCGTGGCTTACCGTCAGTGTCGGTGTTGCAGTCGTCAATCCAGGCGCTGCACGCAGTCTTGCCGGGGCTATACAGCTTGCGGATGAAGCGCTGTATCAGGCCAAGGAAGAGGGCCGGAACCGGATTGTCGTGCGCGATGCCAGCTCGGCTCATATACAGACAGGGCGCTTCCGCGCTTCGCACTCCCGCGCGCGCGCCTGAGGCGGCCGCTGCTGTTACGTGCACAACCCGGGGCGCGACACAGGGCACAGCGCCGCGCTGCCAACGGCCGCAGACCTGAGGATGAGCGCTCCCGGTCAACGCATCCTCTACATTCCGGGTATCCGCGCCAAACCCTTGCCCGATATACACCGTGTGGTGCTCCGGAACTGTGTGCTCGAGGGTGTACGGCGGGCTGATCCGCTGACGGCCGATGCGCTGGCTGTAAGGCCAGACTGCGTACGACTTGTCCCCTGGGGGCATCTTTTCTATCCCGAGTACCGTGACGCTGGCCTTGATGCTGCTGGGATAGACAGCTTGCTTGCTGATCCCTCGCCGGCACGTCAGGCGGTCAGCGAGATTTTCGGGTTGAAGCGGCGATTTGCGTACCTGCTGCATCATCTGGGCGACCGCATTCCGTTGCTCATCAACTGGCTGGCCGATACCGATACGCGTATCAACATCGACGACTCGCTGCGCTACTTCGAAAATCGTGATGGCATCGCGGACCGGATCCGCACCTTGCTGGCTGCGGAACTGCAAAGTGCCTGGGCTGCCGGCGACCGGGTACTACTCATGGCCCATAGCCTGGGTTCGGTGATCGCCTGGGATACGCTGTGGACGCTCAGCCATGCCACACCGCGCGGGCAGGCAGGTACGGGCGTTGACCTGTTTCTGACGCTGGGCAGTCCACTCGGCACGCGCTTCATACGTCGCCGGCTTCTCGGTGCGCACGCGAGTGGTGCCAGGCGCTATCCGCAGGGCATCCATCGTTGGCGCAATCTGGCCGCTCTCGGTGACCTGACGGCGCTCGGTCATCGCTTCGCCGACGACTATGCGGAGATGCTCCGGCTCGGCCTCGTCGCGGAGATCACTGACCAGATTGATCTGGTGAACCCCTTCCGGGGCCAGGAGGGGCTCAACGTGCACAAGTGCTATGGCTACTTCGTCAATGCCGTCACCGGCGCAGCCATCGCCGACTGGTGGCGTGAGCGCTGTCCGGCCTAGAGTGTTGCGCCGGTATCGGCGGTCTTGATGACGATGTCGATACGGCGGTTCTGGTTGCGGCCCGCGTTGGTGTCGTTGCTGGCGATCGGGCTTTCTTCCCCATAGCCGAGCGCCTGGAGGCGTCCCGCAGGCAAGGCCAGTTCGGTCATCAGCCGGCTTTGTACGGCCTGGGCGCGCGCTTCAGACAGACGCCGGTTGGACTCGGCGTCGCCTGTCGAGTCGGTGTGTCCCTCGACGACAATGCCCGCACGCGGAAAAAGGGCGATTGCCTGTCCGACTTTCGACAGCAGTGAGCCAGCGCTGCGCTCAAGTTGTGCGGAACCGGGCGGAAATGACAGGCCAGTGAGTCGCAGGATCAGTTTGCCGGGTGACTGAATGATCCGGACCTCATCGGGGCGAAACTGCTGCTCCATCGCACTGATCTGTTCGCCCAGTCGCTGCTCCGATGCCTGCTTCATCAGCAGGCGGTCGCGTTCCGAGGTGGCGCCGCCGAGGCGTGTATCCAGTTCGCGGAGTTCTTCTTCCATTCCCGCCAGTCGCCGGTCGCGTTCGCCGAGTTCCTTCTCTGCATTTTCAGCGCGTGTGTGCAGGGTTTTGATACCCGTCACCAGCCTCTCGGTTTCCACCGTATCGCCGGCAATATTGGCAGCAGGCAGACCGGCTGCCTCGGCTATGCGTCGTACGCTTGTCTCCAGCGACAGCACCAGCTCTTCAATGGTCTGTTCGTCCGCATCGACCTGACGTATCACGGTCGCCAGGTGCAGCGTATGGGCGGCTGCAAGTCGTGCCGTCTCGATTTCCGGTTTGGCCATTTCGGGCTGTGAACGGTTTGCGGCCAGCGCTGACTCAGCCTTGGCAAGCTTTGCGTTGGCCTCGGCCAGCGTCTGTGGAGCGTACCGCGCAGCCTTCATCCGCTCAGCTTCAACGAGCAGGGCGCGGGTGGAGGAAAGATAACGGCTGCGCAGCGCCTGCAGTTGCGCGTCCCGGTAATTGCCAGCGGCAACGATCCCGAGTTCATCCGCGCTTTTCAGGCCACCGTCTTCCAGGCGCCTCGTTGCTGCGCTGAAGTCATGCTCGGCTTTCAGCCAGCGTTCCGGCACCAGCCGCCAGGCATCGGCACTGCGCGCCGCTTCGCGTTCACGAATCACGCCGGCAAAGGTCGTTTTCGCCAGCTGTGCGGCTGTGATCGCTGATCGGAACTGGTTATCGGCCTTGTTGATGTCCTGGTTCAGTGTTGCCGTCGCCCGCCCGGAATCTGCCTCACGACGCGCGCGCTCCAGGGTCTTGACCGCTGCCGCATAGTGGTTCGGCGAAAGCATTGCGGCATCAGCGGCCTCGGCCTGTGCCCGGCTGGCCATAACTGCCTCGAAGGGGTCGTCTGCGGTGACTGCAGTTGCCATCTCCGGCAGCATGGCCATAAACAAGACGCCCAGGGCGAACAGCATCCGCATTACACAAGTCCTCTAAGTGACCAGGATATTCTGCAAGAAAACCGGCAACCCCGCGGCTATAATCCGCGCCCTCATGATTACCTTCCGTAACCTTGCCCTGCGGCGTGGCGAGCACCTGCTGCTGTCCGGTATCGACCTGTCCCTGCACGCGGGCTGCCGGGTTGGTGTGATCGGACGCAATGGCTGTGGAAAAACCAGCCTGTTTGCAGCGATTCAGGGTGAACTCGAAGCGGACCAGGGTGATATCGATATCTCCGGCCGGATTCGCATCGCCAGTGTGGCGCAGGAAACACCTTCGTTGCCTGATCCGGCCATCGATTTCGTGATCTCGGGCGATACGGAAGTCTGGGCGGCCATCTGCGCCGAATCCGCAGCAATGGCGGCCGAGGACTACGAGGCCGTCGCACTTGCGCATCAGCGGCTGGAAGAAGTGCATGGCTACGATGCGGCGGCACGCGCGGGGCGACTGCTGCATGGTCTCGGTTTTCCTGCCGCCACGCACATGAAGCCGGTTGCGGAGTTTTCTGGCGGCTGGCGGGTGCGACTGAATGTGGCCCGGGCGCTGATGACGCCTTCCGATCTGCTGCTGCTCGACGAGCCCACCAACCATCTGGACCTCGATGCCGTGCTGTGGCTCGAGCAATGGCTGCTGAAGTACCCCGGCACGCTGCTGATGATTTCCCATGACCGTGAATTTCTCGATGGCGTGAGCACACACACCCTGCATCTGCACGAACAGCGGGCCAAGCTGTATACGGGTGACTACACCGCTTTTGAGCGGCAGCGCGCCGAGCATCTGCGCCTGCAGCAGATCGCTTTTGAGAAAGAACAGGCCGAGCGCGAGCACCTGAAGAAGTTCATCGACCGCTTCAAGGCCAAGGCGAGCAAGGCCAAGCAGGCGCAATCGCGGATGAAGCGCCTGGCCAAGCTCAGCGGTACCGAAGCGGTGCGCGCCGAACGCTCGCTGTGGATCAACTTCGAGGTGCCTGCGAAGCTGCCCTTCTCGCTGGTACGGCTGGATCACCTGGAGGCGGGATATCGCGCGTCAGCCGTGAACACTGACGAAGATCATCTGCCCGGTGAGGAGTCGACTGCCGCTGGCAGCGTGACGATCCTGCACGACGTCTGTTTTGGCCTGGAAGCAGGCGACCGCGTGGCGCTGCTGGGGCCGAACGGTGCCGGTAAATCGACGCTGGTAAAGACTTTGGTCGGCGAATTGCCGCCACTGGGTGGTGAGCGTCGCGTGCACAGTGATCTGCGCATCGGCTATTTTGCGCAGCACACGGTAGAGAGCCTGCGTGAAGGCGCCACGCCGATGGATCATCTGCGCGATATCGCGCCGGATGCCACGACCCAGGAAATGCGCAGCTTCCTCGGCAAGTGGTATTTCCCGGCCGAACGCGCCTTCCAGTCCGTCGATGTCATGTCAGGTGGCGAGCGTGCCCGGCTGGCACTGGCGCTGATCGCCTGGCGCAGGCCGAACGTGTTGCTGCTCGACGAGCCGACCAACCACCTCGACCTGGACATGCGCGAAGCGCTGGCTGAGGCGCTGGCCGACTTCGATGGTGCGATCGTGCTGGTGTCCCACGACCGGCATCTGATCGGCCTGGTTTGCGACACCTTCTGGCGCGTGGCCGATCACAAGCTCGAAGCTTTCGCCGGCGATCTGGATGGATACGCGGCATGGCTGCGCGCGCGCTCGGGCAAAGCCGAAAAGGATACCGAGCCGGAGAAGCCCGCGCCGCCACCGAAAGCCACACCGCAAGCGAAACCGGATCCGAAGCGCAATCGGCGCATGAAAGATATCGAGAAACTCGAACAGCGCATCGCGGTACTTGCCAGTGATCTCGCGCAACTGGAAACCAGCCTCCAGGATACCGCCCTCTATGCCGGCAATGCCGCCGAGTTTGCCCGATTGACTGCCCGGCACAGTGAGGTCGGCATACAGCACGCAGCGCTCGAAGCGCAGTGGCTGGAAGCCTATGCGCAGCTTGAGGCTGGCTGATCAGCGGCTGATAAACGCTCCAGTCCTGACAAGCGGCAGATGCGCTTCTGCCGGTCTCCCATCATTCCCGCTCCCTTTCCGATTCTGTGGCGCCGTTCACAGAACGCCGGCGCGCCTTTGCCTAATGTTCAGACCATGCGCGCGAAGTACTACACACGCTTCCTGCTGCGCTCCGCCGAGCCGGGGTTCGCTGACGAATACAGTGGTGTCGTTGAGCTGAGCCATGCCGTTAACCAGGTGCTGGAGCCTCATGAGATCGAGGCAGTGCTTGCCGAGAATTTCCACCGCGACCAGCAGGAGGTTGAGCTGCTCAACTGGTCCAGAGTCCACTAAGTCAGTCCTGCTGCAATCAACGGATTGACCGACCCCTTCCCCCTATATTCGCCCGGCCTTGTGCCGGGCTTTTTTTTGAGCCGTCCCGGCTACAATGCCCGGCATGAGCAACTTCAAGGGCATCCCGATAGAGACCGGTAGCAAATACCGGACTCCCGACGGCGTGGTCGCCGTCCGTAACGGTATCAAGCGTAGCAAGGCTGTGGTCGAGACAACCCAGCCGCCGAAGCCCGACTGGCTGCGGGTGCGGCTGGCGGCCGGCGGCCGCTACGCAGAAGTCCAGCGCACTGTACGCGAGCATCGACTCGCCACGGTCTGTGAAGAATCGATGTGTCCCAATATCGGTGAGTGCTGGGGTAACGGTACGGCCACCATCATGCTGATGGGCGGGATCTGTACGCGCGCCTGTCGCTTTTGCGCCGTCGATACCGGCAATCCGCATGGCCGGCTGGATGCCGAAGAACCAGCCAATGCGGCGCGCTCCGTGGCGCTGATGGGGCTCAAGTATGTGGTGCTGACCTCGGTAGACCGCGACGATTTGCCTGACGGAGGTGCCGCTCACTATGCCGCCTGTATCCGTGCCATCAAGGCGCAGAACCCGGCCACAGCCGTAGAGGCACTGACGCCGGATTTTGCCGGCGACAAGTCTGCCGTCGCTACGGTAGTCAGTGCCGGCCTGGAGGTTTTTGCGCACAACCTGGAAACGGTGCGCCGGCTGACACCCACCGTACGTGATGCGCGTGCAGGCTACGATCAGTCTCTCGCGGTACTTGGCTATGCCCGCGAGGTCAGCGCGACCCTGCCTGGCCGGATACTCACCAAGAGCAGCCTGATGCTGGGTCTGGGTGAGACAACGGAGGAGGTGGCGCAGGCCATGGATGACCTGCGTGCGAGCGGTGTCAGTGTGCTGACGCTCGGTCAGTACCTGCGCCCGACGGTCAATCACCTGCCGGTCATCCGTTACATACATCCTGACGAATTCTCTACGTACCGGACGCTGGGACTCGAGAAGGGTTTTATCGAAGTGGTATCCGGACCGCTGGTGCGTTCGAGCTACCGGGCGGAGCGCGCGCTTGAAGGCAATAACGTTGGCCTGCCGGCCGGCGGAGGAAGGTAGCGGAGGATGGGTGCTTTTCTGCTCGAATACGGTTTGTTTCTGGCCAAGGCGATAACGATCGTTGCGGCAGTTGCCGCCGTTGCGATGCTGGTTTTTGGCCTGTCCAGGCGTAGCCATTCGACCTCTGGACTCGAAGTCGAGAAGCTCAATGACAGGTACCGCGATCGATCCCGCAAGCTGCGTGCGTCGCTACTGCCCAAGGCGGCACTGCGCAAGGCACTCAAGGCCGAAAAACAGCATGACAAGGCTGCTGCCGCTGCCGCTGGAAAAGCAGGGGAAGCCGCCGCCCGCCGCCGTGTCTTCGTGCTCGACTTCAAGGGTGATATACGCGCAACAGGCGTCACGGCGCTACGCGAAGAAATCAGTGCAGTCCTCGCCGTCGCACGCAGCCAGGACGAGGTGGTGCTGCGCGTCGAGAACTTTGGCGGCGCGGTCCACGAGCACGGTCTCGCAGCCTCGCAGCTCAAGCGGCTGCGCGACCGCGAGATTCCGCTGACGGCCATCGTCGACAAGGGTGCGGCCAGCGGCGGCTATCTGATGGCATGTATCGCCAACACGATCATCGCTGCGCCCTTTGCCGTGATCGGCTCCATCGGCGTCATCGCGCAGATTCCCAACTTTCACCGCCTGCTGGATGCACGCGGCGTGGATTTTGAACAGGTGACCGCCGGGCGCTACAAGCGCACGGTCACCATGTTTGGCCAGAATACCGATGAGGATCGTGCCAAGCTGCGCGAAGAGCTGGAAGACGTGCACGCCCTGTTCAAGAATGTGGTCGCAAGCCATCGTCCGGCGCTGGATATCGACCGGGTCGCTACTGGCGAGCACTGGTACGGAACGCAGGCGAAGGAACTCGGGCTCGTGGACGGGCTCGAAACAAGCGACGACTACCTGATCCGCGCGATGGAATCTGCGGACCTTTATCGCATCAGCTTTCATGCCAAGCCCACGTTGCAGCAGCGCGTGCTGTCGTCCATGCGGGCGACTGTCGATGAAGCGGCGCTGTGGGTGTCGCAACGCAACCAGGAAAGCCGGTTCCACTGATTACGAGGCGAATGCATGCAGATCTTGTCACATATGCTGATACGCAGCCGCGCCGTCGTTGTTGTTGCTGTTCTGGTCTCTCTGCTGGCGGGCTGCGCGCTGCCGCTGGCCAGTGAGTCGGAGCTCGAAACCGAGTCTGACAAGCAGTTCGCAAAAATGCGCGCAGAGCTGGTCGTGTCGAACGACGCGCAAACGCGCGCCTACGTCAACTGTGTCTCTGCGGCAGTCATCAGGCAACTGGAGCGGCCGTACTCTGACAAGGAATGGGATGTCGAGGTATTCGAATCCGAAGACATCAATGCCTTTGCGATGCCTGGAGGGCACATCGGCGTGTACACGGGGATCCTGAATGTGGCTGAAAACCAGG
Organism: Gammaproteobacteria bacterium; assembly: GCA_049290495.1. GTDB lineage: Bacteria > Pseudomonadota > Gammaproteobacteria > Steroidobacterales > SHZI01. The sequence continues at coordinate 63,431 of JBATNV010000200.1, forward strand.
ATCAGCTCGCCACCGTAATCGGTCATGAGGTAGCGCACGTGACCCGGCAGCATGCACTGAATCGCGTCAACCGCGAGATGACCACACAAGCTGGTGTGATCGCCGGCTCGGCAGTACTCGGCGGCGGACAGGCGGCTGGGCAGTTGCTGTCGATGGGCGCACAGCTCGGCCTGAGCCTGCCCTATGGCCGTGCACAGGAAAGTGACGCCGATGTGGTCGGACTGAAGTACATGGCAGCGGCCGGGTTTAATCCGCAGCAGAGCATTCAGCTCTGGAAGAACATGGCGAAGAAGTCAAAGCTCGGTCCGGCGCCGTTTCTTTCCACGCATCCTTCAGGTGATACGCGCATCCAGGATCTCATCGAGCAACTGCCTTCGGCCCTCAAGCTTTACAACGCGGCGCAGGCTGCCGGTAAAAGACCGGTATGTCGATAGTGAAGGTGTCATTTCTGCACACAATACTTTTTCGCCTGCTGGCCAGACTGCTGCTGCTTGGCATGGTGCTGAGCACCGCCGGTTGCGCACTTTTTGAGACGCCAGATTGGGCAACCAGGAAGCCGGTGCCGGTTGCGCCGCCGCCTGTCGAGCAGCCGCCGATTGTCAGCAGTCGCTTCGCGCTGATCGAAGGCAGCGACGTTGTCGGCGAACTGCAGGCTATTAAGGCGCGTCATGAAGATACTTTTGTGGATATCGCACGTGCCTACGACCTGGGCTATGACGAACTTGTGGATGCCAACCCGGGTGTCGATGCCTGGCTGCCCGGTGCCGGTACCCGCATCATCCTGCCTACAGAGTTTGTGCTGCCCGATGCGCCTCGCGAAGGCATCGTTCTCAACGTCGGCGCGAAGCGGTTGTTTTACTTCCCGAAACCTGTGAAGGGCCAGCCGCGCGTGGTCATCACTCATCCGGTAGGCATAGGCCGGGAAGGCTGGCAGACACCAATCGGCACCACGCGTGTGGTGGCCAAGAACAAGGACCCGGTCTGGACCGTGCCGGCTTCGATTCGCAAGGAGCATGCGGCGAAGGGCGATCCACTGCCAGCCAGGGTCGGCCCCGGGCCGGACAATCCACTGGGTGCCTATGCGCTGCGTCTCGGGTTCCCCAGCTATCTCATTCATGGCACCAACAAGCCGGACGGGATCGGCATGCGCGTCAGTCACGGCTGTGTGCAGCTGTTTCCTGAAGATATCGAGTCGCTGTTTGCCGAGGTGGCGGTCGGCACGCCGGTGCGCATCATTAATGAGCCGCAGCTGCTCGGCTGGCGCGATGGCAATCTCTACCTTGAAGTCCATTCGACGCTGGAGGATGACAAGCGCGACCTGGCCAGGCGACTTGATGTCCGGATCAAGAAAGAACTCAAGCAGGCGGCGCAGCGTACTGGCAAACCGCAGGTACAGCTTGATCCGGTGCTGCTGGCTGACACGGTACGCGCGACACGCGGCTTCCCGGTGCCGCTGCTGCGCCCGGCTGCTGATGCACAGACACTGGCCAACAAGGCGCGGCTGGTGGTCAATGTGGCTACTCCGCCGACAGAAGAAGCCAGCCCCGCCGAGCCGGTGAAACAGGCACCGTAGCGCCATGCTGCCTATCAGTGACGGCAGCAAGGGTGAGGGGCCGGCGATGGCCACCCTGACGTTCATGAGCCTGTTCGCCGGATGTTTTTTGCTGCAGCTGTACCTCGGCAGCGGCCAGCCGGTGGTACCGGTCAACCTCGCCTTTATGCCTGGACTGCTGTTCGGTGGTGCATCCCTGCCCGAAAACGTCCCGGTCATTCCGCCGCCGGCAACGCTGATCAGCTACATGTTCCTGCACGGTGGCTGGATGCATCTGCTGGGAAACCTGCTGTACATGTGGGTCTTCGGACCCAAGCTGGAACGAACGCTCGGGCCGGGTCGCTTCACCGTGCTCTTCATTGTCAGTGCGGTGGTCGCGGCACTGGCGCAGGCCTGGACTGATCCCTCATCGTCAGTGCCGATGGTGGGTGCGAGCGGCGGCGTTTCCGGCATCCTCGGTGCCTACCTGGTGTTTCATCCGCGCACCGAGATCAGCCTGATCGTTCCGGTGCTGATCGTCATGCGCGTGGTCTATCTCCCGGCGTACGTGGTGCTGGCTGCATGGTTCCTGTTGCAGTTGCTGTACGCGAATCTGCCGTCAGCGGCTGGCGGCGGCATCGCTTTCAGCGCACACGTCGGCGGATTCGTCGCCGGCCTTGTGCTGGCTCCGTTACTGGCTCCGCGCTTGCTAAGATATGCGCGTGCCTGAGCGTCTTTCGCAAAAGATACACGTCGTCGAATCGCCAACCGGAGAGGAACCCATTCCACTGCGGCGCGAGACAGTGGCTGCTTTTGTCGGCCCCGTACCTCGCGGTCCCGCGCATATTCCCGTGGCCATCGAGAGCGTCGCCGAGTTTCGCAAGCGCTTTGGCTCGCCAGCCGAGCGCAGCCGCATGGAATGGATACTTGGTCAGTATTTCGACAACGGCGGGCGTACTGCGATCGTGGTGCGGGTGCCGCGCTCCGGCTCACCCAACCGGCTCAGTTTGCCGGGCCCCGGCGGTTCGCTGGACCTCGCGGCCCGCAATCCCGGCCCATATGAGTACATCAGGGTCGCGGTGGATTACGACAATGTGCCGGCTGATGATCTCTGGCGTTTCAATCTCACGGTCCAGCGCATTCGCTCGCCATCGAACCCGCTGGTCGAAGAGCAGGAACTCTGGCCCAGTGTGTCCATCGTGCCCGATGAAGTGGGCTATATCGGTGAGGTGCTGGGCGACTCGGTACTGGTGCGCCTCTCCGGTGAGCCGCCACGGGCGCGACCCTTCGTCACGCCGGGTGCGACAGGCATCGGCCCGGTTGGCTATATCCATGCGAGTGGCGACCGCCGCAATGGTGGTCCGCCCACCGATTACGACCTGATCGGTTCGGAGCAGGAATCGACAGGACTCCATGCGCTGAACCAGATCGCTTTTGTCGATTTGATCTGCCTGCTGTCCGGCGCGCCGGATACGGATATCGGGCCGGTCGGCCTGTTTGCGGCCGAGCGCTATTGCGCGAAGCGCAATGCAATCCTGCTGCTCGACCCGCCTTCGCACTGGTCGCAGGTCGAGGATGTGTCGCGCAGTCAACGGAACAGCGCTTTCGCCAGCCCGAATGTGATGACTTACTTCCCGCTCCTGACCGGCGCGACCACCGATGGTGGACCATCCCGGTCGCTGAGTGCCCTCGGTGCCATCGCCGGGATGCTCGCCGCGCGTGACCGGCGACCGGAAGTTGGCGATCCTCGGCATGCAACAGCGAGGGTAGAACCGGAGCTCCTGCTGCTGCGATCACGGGCGCGTGTTGCGATTGAGCCGGACGCCGAAGAGGCGCGCAGCCTGGCCCGCAGTGGCGTGAATCTGCTCCGGCCAGCAGCGCCCGGCTTCATCTCCTTTTTCGGCGATGTAACCCTTGCGCGCAGCAGCGGCACGCATCGCGAGTGGCGGCAACTCAGCGTGCGCCGTCGCGCCGTGATGACAGCCAGTAACATCGCACACAACACGCGCTGGGCAGCGATCCAGGTTTCGGGTCCGGAAACCTGGCAGGCGGTTGCCGACCAGATCAGCCGCTACCTGTCCGAGTCACAGGCTGCGGGGCTGCTGGCCGGTGATACGCCGCGGCGGGCCTTCTATGTGAAGTGTGACCAGGATACCAACGGGCGCGGCCACGGCCTGTCCTTTGTCGTCGGCCTGGCGCTGGCACGTCCTGATGAATTCGTCGCGTTTCGCTTCGAGCACGATGTCAGCGACTGTCGGGTGACGGAAATATCCTGGCAGCCGGGCGCTGGCCTCGCCAACTGATACGGAGTTCTTCCGCGACTCGGTGGATGCGGCGATGGCTTCGAACAAGGTCGCGGTGGATGACCATACCGCACACCACCTCGTCAATCTGCTGACCGATGTACGCCATTTGGCCGGCTCGAATGCAGCGCTAGCCAGCACTGAAACAGCAGCATGGCAGCAGAAAAGCAGGGCCCATCCAGTCTGCCCGTGACCTGGGACGCTCTTCGGCGAGCGGCCCAGGCATTGACTCGTTGAACCACTGCGATGCCCTGCCACTCAGACGGCGAGCACGATCAGGCGAACGATGCCGGCCAGTGCCACGAGGCTCAGGGTGGCCACGAAGGCGGTCTCGATGTAGTGCGTGACAGTATTGATGCGGCTCATGGCGAGTTCTCCAGTGTGGGTGTCGATGTACTGTTCTTCGCGCTCGCCGGCCCTGCGGATGCGCACGGAGCCCCGGCGTTACAAAGTGTTACAGGGTGCCGGAGCATTTGATTATCATTGAAACGTTTTGTGACGGGGACTCCTGCAGGCGCCATGTGGCACGTTTATATTGTGCGATGTGCAGACCAGAGTCTGTACACCGGGATTGCCAGGGATCTCGATGCGCGCATCGGGCGGCACAATGCCGGCAAGGGCAGTGCCTATACTCGCTCGCGTCGCCCGGTTGAACTGGTGCACTGCGAGCAGGCGGAAGACCGGAGTGCAGCGCTGCGACGGGAAGCCGCCATCAAGCGCATGCCGGTCGGGTTGAAACGCAGTCTGATTCAGGCCGACGGATAGCTGGCGGCAAGGGAGAGTCGATGTTTCCGGATTCAGTGGTGGCGCGTACCGGGCAGTTCTGGAAGCTGGCGCTGGCCATCATCCTGCTGCTCGTCGGAAGCTTTGTGCCGCTGTTCGAGGGCGCCGGTATGTCGTGGACGGTGGGTACCATCCTCGCTGTCGTCGGCTATGCCTATGGCTGCCTGTTTATCCGTTGCCCGCAATGTGGCAACCGCTGGTTCTGGTCTGCTGCGCTGGACGGCGCGCTGTACAAGCCGCTGATGACGGCGCCTGTCTGCACCAGCTGCAAAAAGGAATTCGGGACGGCTGGCTAGCGGCACGCCCCGTTATCCTTAGCCCGGCCGACTCAGTTCGTCCAGGGGAAACTGGTCGATACCGAGAACACTACGCGGCTGTCGTTGGCGAAGGCACCATTGTTGATCTGAAGCGCTGAATCCGTGTCGGTATCCACATAGCGCAGGCTCAGATCGAAGTGGTCGACCGTATAGCCGAGCCCGATCGACCAGTCTGTGTAGTCCCCGTCGATGCCGCTTGTCTCGAGATCGTCCTCGGCATCAGAAGCCACCTGGTCCCAGTAGTCGCCGAAGCTGCGGCCCACATGCAGTGCCAGCGTCAGGCCGGCTGGCAGCTCGAAGCTGGCATTGAGCTCGGTGTACCAGGCATCGTCGCCGGTATCGCCGTAGTCGTCGGTATACCAGACCTTGGCATCGAACATCTTGTAGCTGCCGCCCAGGTAGGCTTCGCCATAGTCCTCGATCTTCGATTTGGTGTCAGAGGAATCGCTGTCCGGGTAGGTGTACCAGACCAGGCCGACATCCCAGCCGATGCCGATCTCCGTTTCGCCGGAGAGGCCGGCGCTCAGATCCAGTTCGAGCGAGCCGTCATAATCGGAGCCGTAGTCGAGGGTGCTGGCCCAGGCGCTGGCATAAAAGCCGTTCTCGTGGGCGTAGTCGATGCTGCCCTGGAGCGCCGGGTCTTCATCGCTCAGTGAAACACCGCGAAAATCGTAGTCAGAGGTCACCACTGCGGTACCCGTGATCTCGGCCTGGGCCACTGTCGCCATGCCAAAGATGGCCAGTGCTGAAAGAGCTGCGAAACTGCGCATACATACCCCCCCTGAGGTTGTGTGTGAAGCGGCGCAAAAGGTAGCACGTTCCGTAGCGGGAAGTGGCAGGTGATCGGCTCGCTCTGGCGAGCACGCAAGAGCCGCCTTTCCCCGTCGCTAGGCCTGAGCTATAAAGACCAGAGTCGACAGGGTTTAATAAACGCATCGGGGGAGATCGGCCATGAACAAATTCACATGCCAGACCGGTATGGCGCTTGCCATCGCCTTACTGCTCAGTGCCTGCGGCGGACCCAAACCCGAGGCCGGGAGCGCTGCTCCGCCGGCAGCTGCTACATCCGCGGCGAAGACCGATGCCGAGAGAGTCCTCAACGTCTATAACTGGTCAGACTATATCGATGGCGCCGTGATCAAGGAGTTCGAGACTGAGTACGGCATTCATGTCAATTACGACGTCTTCGACTCCAACGAAGTCGTCGAGACCAAGTTGCTGGCCGGTAATACCGGTTACGACATCGTCGTCCCGTCGGCGAATTTCCTGCAGCGACAGATTGCTGCTGGCGTGTTCCAGCCGCTGGATACCGCGCTGTTGCCGAACCTGAAGAACCTCGATCCGGATATTACACGGCGCGTCGCACTCCACGATCCGGGCAACAAGTATTCGGTCAATTACCTGTGGGGCACATCGGGTGTGGGTTACAACGTCGACATGATCAAGCAGCGCATGCCGGATGCCCCGGTGGACAGCTGGAAGATGTTTTATGACCCGGCCGTGGTCGCAAAGTTTGCAGACTGCGGGGTTGCGATCATCGATGCGCCCTCCGAAGTGGTGGGCACGGTACTCATCTATCTCGGCAAGGATGCGAACAGCGAGGATCCGGCTGATCTCAAGGCTGCAGAAGATGTGCTGATGAAGATCCGCCCCTCGATTCGCTATGTGAATGCATCGAAATACATCGACGACCTTGCCAATGGCGAGATCTGCCTGGCACTCGGCTGGGTGGGTGACGTGCTGCAGGCCCGCGATCGTGCCGAAGAGGCCAGCAAGGGCATCACCATCAGGTATAGCCTGCCCACAGAAGGCGCGATCATGTTCTTCGACATGCTCGCAATTCCGAAGGATGCAAAGCATCCGCTGAACGCGCACCTGTTTATAGACTTTCTGCTGCGGCCGGAGATTGCGGCCCGCAACTCAAGTTACGTGAACTATGCGAACAGTAACCTGGCCTCATACGGCCTGGTGGACGAGGCGGTTCGCAATGATCCGAGTATCTATCCGACTGCCGAGGTGAAGGCGAGGCTGGTTCCGGACCTGGCTGAGTCGCCGGAGTTCACGCGCCTTCTGACCCGTTCGTGGACGCGCTTCAAGACCGGCCGCTGAAGCCGTGCACGAGTATGTGCGCCTTGACGGAGTCACCAGGAAGTTTGGGGATTTCGTTGCGGTAAACAACGTCAGCCTGACGATCAATCAGGGTGAGATTTTCTGTTTGCTCGGCGGGTCCGGCTGCGGCAAGACGACGCTTTTGCGCATGTTGGCCGGTTTCGACGCGCCGACTTCCGGCTCGATATTCATCGATGACCAGGACATGGCTGGTATTCCGGCCTACGAGCGTCCGGCCAACATGATGTTCCAGTCATACGCGCTGTTTCCGCACATGACAGCCTGGAAGAACATCGCCTTTGGCCTGGAGCAGGAGAAACTCAGTCGCGCGGAAATCAGCGAGCGTGTCGGAGCAATACTCGATATCGTCAAGATGACCCCCTATGCACAACGCAAGCCGCACCAGCTGTCTGGCGGCCAGCGGCAGCGCATCGCGCTGGCGCGCTCACTGGTCAAGCGGCCAAAACTCCTGCTGCTCGATGAACCGCTGGGCGCGCTCGACAAGAAGCTGCGGGAGCAGACGCAGTTTGAGCTGCTCGGCATACAGGAGCGCCTGGGCGTCACCTTCATCGTCGTTACACACGATCAGGAGGAGGCCATGACGCTCGCGACGCGGATCGGGGTAATGAATCGCGGCGAGATCGTCCAGGTCGGCACGCCACCGGATATCTATGAATTCCCGTCCTCGCGCTTCGTCGCGGATTTCATCGGTTCGGTCAACATGTTCGAAGGGTCGCTGGTGGAGGACGAACCGGACCATGTGCGCATCCGGTCAGAGGAACTGGGTGCTCATGTCTATGTTGACCACGGTATCAGCGCGGCACCAGGGGCAACCGTATGGACGGCGATCCGGCCCGAGAAAATCAATATCGCCCGCGAACGCCCGCCTGGTGAGGACAATGTCGTGCACGGCATCGTCAGGGAGATCGCCTACATGGGCGACATGTCCATGTACCTGGTGCAGATCGACAGCGGGCGGATGATGCGCGTGACGCGTCCGAATATTGTGCGTCAGTCCGAGGACCGCATCAGCTGGGATGAGGCGGTCTGGCTGTCCTGGCATGCATCGAGCGCCATCGTCCTGACGCAATGAGCAATAACCGGCATTACCCTGCGCTGAGCGCCCGTCTGTCCAGCGGCCGACTCGGGCCGCTGTGGGCCCTCCTGTTCCGGATTGCTCCACCCCGCTGGTCGGAGTACGTGCTGACGCACTGGACGGGCAAGAAGCTCGTCATCGCGATGCCCTGGCTGTGGCTGCTGCTGTTCTTCCTGGTGCCTTTCCTGATCGTCTTCAAGATCTCCTTCTCCGAAGCGCGGATTGCAATGCCGCCCTACGCACCGCTGCTGGAGTGGGCCGGTAACCAGGTCGTCGCGATCAAGCTGAATTTCGGCAACTACGCGTTTCTGCTGACCGACGACCTGTATTTCACTTCCTATATCTACTCGGTCAGGGTGGCGGCGATATCGGCATTCCTCTGCCTGTTGATCGGCTACCCGATGGCCTATGCGATCGCACGCGCAACGCCCACCTGGCGCAGCGTGTTCCTGTTGCTGGTGATACTGCCGTTCTGGACTTCCTTTCTGCTGCGCGTCTATGCCTGGATCGGACTCCTGAAGAGTAACGGCGTGATCAACAACGTGTTGATGGCGCTCGGTGTTATCGACGCACCAATCACCATGATGCAGACCGACTTCGCGGTCTATATCGGCATCGTCTATTCCTATTTGCCCTTCATGATCCTGCCGCTCTACGCCAACCTGGAAAAACATGACCTGACGCTGGTCGAGGCAGCGGCGGACCTCGGCGCGCGGCCCCTGACGACCTTTCTGCGTGTGACCTTGCCGCTGTCCTTGCCCGGTATCGTCGCGGGAGTCCTGCTGGTATTCATTCCGGCCGTCGGCGAGTACGTCATTCCGTCACTGCTCGGGCGTGCCGATCAGCTGATGATTGGCCGGGTGCTGGCGGATGAATTCTTTTCCAATCGCGACTGGCCGGTCGCCAGTGCGGTGGCGATCTTCATGCTGATACTGCTGGTGGTGCCGATCATGGTGTTCCAGCGTATCCAGAGCCGCGAGCTGGAGGCGCGACGCTGATGCGCAGTCGCGTGGTTTCCGCTCTGGCGCTTGTCACCGGCTTTGCCTTTCTCTACATACCGATCCTCTCGATGGTGGTTTTTTCTTTCAACAATTCCAGGCTGGTTACGGTCTGGGACGCGCAGAATTCGCCGACGCTCAAGTGGTATCACGCGCTGTTCAGCAATGAGCAGATCCTCGACGCGGCCTGGCTGTCGATCAAGATTGCCGCCATGACGGCGAGTATCGCCGTGGTGCTGGGTACGCTGGCCGGGCTGGTGCTCGCCCGCTTCGGCCCGTTCAGGGGGCGGACCCTGCTGTCGGGCATGACCACGGCACCGCTGGTCATGCCGGATGTCATCACGGGCCTGTCCATGCTGCTGCTGTTTATCTCGATGGAGCAGCTGATCGGCTGGCCGAAGGGGCGCGGAGTGCTGACCATCACCATCGCCCATGTGACTTTCGCGATGGCCTATGTGACCGTGATCGTGCAGTCGCAGCTCGCCGGTTTCGACGACTCGCTGGAAGAGGCAGCGATGGACCTGGGTGCCCGGCCAGCCAAGGTATTTTTTCGCATTACCTTGCCGCTGATTTTGCCGGCCATCGCTTCAGGCTGGCTGCTTGCCTTCACGCTGTCCTGGGACGACCTGGTGATTTCGCAGTTCGTCGCTGGCCCCGGTTCCAGCACCCTGCCGATGGTGATCTTCTCCAAGATGCGGCTGGGCGTGAGCCCGGACGTAAATGCGCTGGCCACCATCCTGGTGTTCATCGTAGCGATGGGTGTGGTCGGCGGCAGCCTGTGGATGCGCCGGCTCGAAAAGCAGCGCGCACGAGAAAGTCAGCTGGCCGCGTCCGGCCTGTGACCTGGGCCTGCTGATGCAGGCTCAGTCGCTCGCCAGGAACATCCGGTAGATCGGATTTGCAGTCTCTTCCCGGAACTCGTAGCTGGTCGCGCGCAAGTGCGTCAGGAAGTCCTCCATCTCCGCATCCGGCACCTGGATGCCGGCCAGCACACGGCCAAAATCAGAGCCTGGATTCGTGTAGTGGAACAGGCTGATGTTCCAGCGGTCGCCGAGCGCCTTGAGAAAACCGAGTAGCGCGCCTGGCCGCTCCGGAAACACGAAGTGATACAGCCGCTCGTCGCGCAGGCCCGGTGCGAGTCCGCCGACCATATGACGCACATGCATCTTGGCCACTTCGTCGTCGCTGAGATCGACGACCGGATAACCACGCTCCTCGAGGCTGGCGATGATCTGGGCGCGTTCCGCGAGCCCGCCGCTCAGTCCCACGCCGACAAAAATATGCGCGCGTGCGGTATCGGCGTAGCGGTAATTGAACTCGGTGATGTAGCGGCCGCCGATCGTCTCGCAGAAGTTGCGGAAACTGCCGGCCCGTTCCGGAATCTCGATGGCGAGCAGCGCCTCACGGTGTTCGCCGATACCGGCCCGCTCGGCAATGTAGCGCAAGCGGTCGAAATTCAGGTTTGCGCCGCTGTTGACGGCGATATAGGTTCGTCCGGTGGCGGGATTGGCTGCCAGCCAGCGCTTGATGCCGGCCACAGCCAGCGCACCGGCCGGCTCCATGACGGCGCGCGTGTCCTCGAAGACATCACGGATTGCGGCACAGACTTCGTCATTGCTGACCAGGACCACCTCGTCGACGAGTTCCCGGCAGATGCGGAAGGTTTCGTCACCGACGCGGCGTACGGCCACGCCATCGACGAAGATACCCACGCGTTCCAGGGTTACCGGCTGTCCGGCCTGCAGTGCCGCATGCATGGTCGGAGATTCTTCCGGCTCCACGCCGATGATCCGGATCGACGGGTAAAGGGCCTTCACATACAGCGCGATACCGCTGATCAGTCCGCCACCGCCAACCGGCACGAAAATCGCATCGAGCGTGCCGTGATGTTGCCGCAGGATCTCCATGCCGATGGTGCCCTGGCCGGCGATCACATCCGGATCGTTGAAGGGATGGACGAAAGTCAGGCCTTCAGCCGCAGCAAGTTCCTGGGCGCGCGCGTAGGCATCGTCATAGGTGATTCCGTGCAGTATGACTTCACCACCCAGCGCACGCACCGCCTCGCTCTTGATGGTCGGTGTGGTAGTCGGCATCACGATGACCGCACGCACGCCGAACGCACGGCCAGCAAGTGCCAGCCCCTGTCCGTGATTGCCGGCTGAGCTGCAGATCATGCCGGCGGCACGCTCTGCGGGTGTCAGTTGCGCGAGCTTGTTGCAGGCCCCGCGCAGCTTGAAAGAAAAGACCGGCTGCAGATCCTCGCGCTTGAGCAGGATCTGGTTGCCAAGCCGGGCTGAGAGTCGCGGCGCCGGATCGAGTGAGGTTTCGATTGCGAGGTCATAGACCTGCGCTTTCAGAATCCTCTCCAGATATTCCGCCATCGACCCGATCCTCTGAATTTGCAGTACAGGCCGCACTGCAGACTGCATGTTAACTAGGGAGAGGAGGCCGGAGCGAGTAAATCCTGCAGGCGCCGGGTGAATTGTTCAGTCTTGTAGCCGGGGAGTGTGTAGATCCAGCCGCCGAGCCGCGCATTGATGGCTTCCGCTTCCGTCTGCACGGCGTCGAATCCGGATGATTCAGGACTGGCATAGCGTTCGGCTTGTGCCGGGTCGGTCGAGGCGAGAAAGCTCAAGCGCGTGCCGTCGGGGGTGCGCCAGGCGCTGGCTTCGACGATCAGGCCGTCAAAGCATTCAAAGCGGGCAAGCACAGGCTTGCCGGGATTTGTACCCAGCGCCTCACGGCCATGTACATCATCGAGCTGCAAGCCGGCCAGCAGTGCGCCAAGCGTGTTGCCAATGCCGGGATAGCCGGGCTCCCGGCCCGCAGGGATATTGGCCACCGTGAAATCGGGGACCTCGCGACCGGCTTTTTCCAGCCGCAGCGTGTCGGTGCCGGGATGCGTGATGGTCAGCGACTGGATGCGCGTGGCGGGAATATCGATGAGCTGACGATCGAGCCACTCGCCCGTGGTCTTGCCCGGTGTCAGCCGGCCGGTGACCAGCCAGCTTTGCGTCTCTCCGCTGCGACGCACGTAGCTCATGTCGCTGCTACCGGCCTGTGTCTGGCCGACGATGAGCTGTACCGGCGTCGCGGTTCCGCTGATCTTGAGTTGTACGCCGCGTGCCGTTGGCAGGGCGATGTCCTGCACGCCGAGGCGGTCGTATAAGGCCGGCGTTGAGGTCTTCTCCTCGACGATACGGGCCGCGGCAAGTGCCAGCAGGGTTTCGCGAATCCGTCCCACATCGGCCGGGTAATCGCGTTCGGCCACCATCCAGTGTTCATCGCTGCGTTTCAGCGTGGCGATGAGCTGATTGCCCGCTCCGCGCACGATGATCTGGCTGACATCGTTAAGCTGCGCCTTCAGTTCCGGAAACAGCAGTTGCTCCTCGCTGCTGCTGCGCCTGCCCGGGCCCGCCAGCAGGACGAGAAGTGCCAGCACGAGCAGGGCTGCAAGCAGCAGGATCAGGGCGCGACGACTCATCACGGGTGTCCGGGCTGATGTCCGGTGTCAGCCTGTGTCCGCCGCTGCCTCCGGCGCCGGAGCATCACCAGCAACAGTCCCACCGCGGTGACCAGCAGCGGCACCACGGTGATATTGAGTATCTTCAGCACGCTGCCCAGCCGCTCGATGTCGCGATCCAGGCCGCGTTGAACCTGCCGCAGTTCCTTGCGCAGCTGCAGGCGGCGCGCCTGGAAACGCTCGATCTCGGCCGCCTGCTCCGGTGACAGGATCTCTGTGCCCTGATCGGCGCGACTGGCCTGGAGTTCACTCAGCTTTGCCTCGGTCTCCTGCAGTTCGGTCTGTAGCCGCTGCTCGGCATCGCGAAAGCGCGCATCGGCTGCGCGGCGCAAGTCCTGGACCCGTGTGAAAGGTCGCTGGAAGGTGGCGCGGCTGCGGATGCTGATCAGGTCGCCGCTGCCGAGCAGGTTGTCGAGCGCATTGATGACGAAATCGCCGTTATTCGCAAAGGCCGTGTGTACCCGCTGGCCGTAGTAGTCCTGGCTCTGCACCCAGAGCTGGTCAGCGAGCAGGTCGGTGTCCGCGACCAGTACGACGTTGACCGGTTCCGCGGCAGCAGCCAGGTGACCTGCCGGAACCGCAGACGGACTGCCAGGCGGAGCCGGCAGGCCTTTCGGGAAGGCGCTCGGCACCGTGCCGCTGATTCTCGCTGCCAGCACATAGCGTTCGCCGGTGGGCTTGAAATCGGCGCGCAGCATTTCAGGATCAGAGGTGATTGCCAGCCGCTCGACAGGAATCAGTCCGGCGAGTTCGCTGGATTCGACCAGGGGCTGCAGGGTGGCCGGTGCGTCCTGGTCGCGGGTGATGTAACCGGGGAAGGCAAAGGTCATGAGATTGAGGCTGCCCGTGATGATGTCTTCGTGTGACATGCCCGCCGGCTCGATGCCGAGCACACCGAGATGGCGGACGGGACGGCTGTCTGCGCCGAGGCCGACGGTCATCGCATAGCGGTCATCGGCAACCACGTGCGCCTCGTCCGTATGGATGCCCCAGGCGCCGGTCAGCCGATTGAGATTCGAGCTGCGCCTGCCGCCTGAGGGATCAGCCGGATCACCCTGATCGACCTCTGCGAAGGGATCGACGAACAACAGCGCGCGGCCGCCCCTGAGCACGAACTGGTCGATCGCATACAGGGTCGCGTCGGACAGGTTCTTCGGATGGACCACCATCAGCAACTTGATGTCATCGGCGATCTCCTCCAGGCCGGGGGCTAGCGTGCGAACCTCGAACAGCTGGCGCATCTGCTCGGCAATTACCCAGGGCTGACTGGCTTGCCGTGCCATCGGGTTGAACTCTGCCGTCAGCGGCAACTCTGACAGCAGGCCGATCACCGGCTTCTTCGGGTTGGCCAGCGTGTAAACCAGTTTGGCCAGGTCGTATTCGAGGAAAGCCTCTTTGGCCGGATCCAGAAACGGGATGATGTCGTCATCACCCACGCTGTTGGTACCAGCGACGCCCATATAGATCGGGTCGGCGCTGTTGCCGGCATTGATGGGGCGCAGGCCAAAGCCGCTCGCCCGGTCTTCTTCTTCGGAAAACGGCAGCGGATCGATGACCTGCAGGATCAGTTTGCCTTCCGAGCGGGCGGCAAAGGCTTCGAGCATTTCGCGGATGCGCCCGGCGTAGGTCCGCAGTGCCGGGATATTGGTTGTCGCCTTTTCGGAGTAGAACAGATAGACATGTACGGGTTCGGCGATCTTGCCGAGGATCTTGCCGGTACCTTCCGACAGCGTATAGAGCTGGTTCTCGGTGAGGTCCACCTGCACGCCACGAAATGCACTGTTGATCAGCGCCACGCTGGCCACAAAGGCCAGCGCGAGTGCCACCAGCCCCAGCCGGCTGAACAAGGGGCTCCGACGGTCGCCGACGTGATCCTTGCTCATCGTCTAGTCTGCCTTCCTGAGGTCGAGCACGATCACATTGGCATACAGCCAGGCTGCGATCACCAGCAGAAAGTACAGGACGTCGCGGATATCGAGCACACCCTTGCTCAGCGAATTGAAATGGGTGAGAAACGACAGCCCGGAGATCGCATCGAGCATTGCGGTGGGCAGCCAGCCCGAGAAGAAGTTGAGCACCAGCGGGAAGCCGGCCAGCATGAACAGGAAGCAGATCACCACGGTGACGATGAAGGCGACGACCTGATTGCGGTTGGCGGCTGAAATGCAGGCGCCGATGGCCAGGAAGCCGCCGGCCATCAGCAGGCTACCCAGGTAGGCAGCGACGATGATGCCGTTGTCCGGGTCGCCGAGGTAATTGACCGTGATCCAGATCGGGAAGGTCAACGCGAGGGCGACGGCGATAAACAGCCAGGCGGCCAGGAACTTGCCGAGCACCGCTTGCCACATCGTCACCGGCAGGGTCATCAGCAGCTCGATGCTGCCGCTCTTTCGTTCTTCCGCCCAGAGACGCATGGCGATGGCCGGTACCAGGAACAGATAGAGCCACGGGTGAAAGCCGAAGAAGGGCGTCAGGTCGGCCTGGCCCCGCTCATAGAAACCGCCGAGATAAAAAGTGAACACGCCCATCATCGCCAGAAAGATCACGATGAAGACATAGGCGAGCGGTGTGGCGAAGTAGCTGCGCAGTTCACGGCCGGCAATGATGCGGATCGCATCCATCACGCCGCTTCCTGCGTCGTGATGCTGCGAAAGACCTCGTCGAGGCGGCCGGCTTCCAGGCGCAGGTTTTCCAGTGGCCAGCGGCGGGTACCGGCGAGATCGCCGATCACGGTCAGCAGTGCTGCGCCCGGTCGCGGGAAAGCGGTGACCGAGTATTCATGCTCGTCGATCTCGATGTGATCGACTTCAGCCAGTCGTCGCAGGTCCTCGGTCACGGCGGTGAGATCACCGGTGCGCGCCAGGCGCACCGTGACCGCATTGTGATACCGGGAGCGGTGGATCAGCGTTTCCGGAGTTTCGTCGGCCACGATCTGCCCGCCGGTGATGATGATCGCGCGGGTACAGACCGCATCCACCTCTTCGAGGATGTGTGTCGAGATGACGATGATCTTTTCGGCAGCCATCGCGTTGATGAGCTCGCGCACCTCATGCTTCTGATTGGGATCAAGACCGTCGGTTGGCTCATCGAGAATCAGCACGGGTGGGTCATGCAGAATGGCCTGGGCGAGGCCAACACGGCGCCGGAAGCCTTTCGACAACGTTTCTATTGGCTGCCGGAGTACCGGACCGAGTTGCAGGCGCGCGCAGACTTCATCGATACGTTTTTTAAGTGCTGCACCGCGCAGGCCACGGATGCGGCCGACGAACGCCAGGAACTCTCCGGGAGCCATCTCGCCGTAGGACGGTGCGCCTTCCGGCAGGTAGCCGAGCAGGCGCTTGGCTTCCAGCGGCTGACTGTCGATGCGGAAGCCACAGATTTCGGCGTAACCGGCGCTGGCCGGTACGAAACCCGCGAGTATGCGCATGGTGGTCGTCTTGCCGGCGCCATTTGGTCCCAGAAAACCCAGCACTTCGCCGGGGCGCACGCTGAAGGAGATGTTATCAACGGCCCTGAGTGGTCCGTAGTTCTTGCTGAGACCTTCTGCCCTGATCATTGCTCCGATCCTGATCGTGCCACTGCCGGGATCATCAGTACGTTAAGAACCGCAATCATAGCGACCACCGTCACAACTGAAAACGACAGAAAATAGTCGCCGCTGCTGGTCCGGATCTGTCCGGCGAGCAGCGTGCCCAATGCGGCCCCCATAGTGTCGATGAAAATGATCACACCGAGTATGCGGCCGAGCGCCAGCTGTCCGAAGTACTCGACCGCGACCAGCTGGATCAGCGTGAAGCTGCCGCCAAAGCCGAGGCCAAACACGATGGCAAATACAGTCAGCTGCAGGTGATCCTGCGTCAGGCCCGGTACTTCACCGTCCAGCTTGAAGAGTTGCAGGCAGCCTGCCAACAGCATGATGCTGGCCACCAGCATCATGCTGCGTTTCGTGAAACGGTCGCTGATCGCGCCGAACAGGAACTTTCCGGCCACGCTGCAGGCAAGCAGCAAGGAGTAAAGCTGGGTTGCTTGCAAGGGCTGGAAGCCTGCGTCCTTTTCCAGGTAGATCGTGAACTGACTGGTGATGGCCTGGATTGAAAACCAGATGCTGGCCGAGCCGATGGCCAGACACCAGAGCGTGCGTGAGCGCAGCGCATCGGCAAAGGGCACGCCTTCGCGCAGCGCTTCGCCGTCGCTGGTGCCGGCGGGTGCGACTGCCGCTCCGTCAGGGAACTGGCCGACGAGGCGTGGCGATTCGCGCAGCACCAGGAAGCCGGGCAGCACGGCAAACAGCCAGAATGCAGCGGCGAGTACACCGAACCCCACGCGCCAGCCCAGGGTCGGGTCGTTGACCAGTGGCGCGATGGATACCGGCAGCGTTGCGCCGGCCAGACTCGACCCCGCCACCAGCAGGCCTACCACCGTGCCGCGCCGGGTGATGAACCAGTTCGACAGCAACACGATGTTTGACATCAGACCGGCAAACACCAGGCCAACGGCGATGGCCGCGTGCAGTACATAGAGCTGCTGCAGGTTCTGTGCAAAGGGATAGGCGCTGAAAGTGAGCGCCAGCACGATCAGCCCCATACGGATTACGCGTACCACGCCGAGCCGGTCGATCGCTGCGCCAACGAAGGGCGCAATGAAGCCGGCAAGCACAAAGGTTATTGCAGTTGTGCGACTGACTTCAGCCGGTGTCGCGCCGAAGGTTTCCATGAAGCGTGGAAACAGGTTCTGCGGTACGTAGAGCGACAGGCCGTTAGTAAAGAAATAGATAAGCACGGAGCAGCCGACGACATACCAGCCGTAGAACCGGGGTGGCCTTTCAGCCCTCAAAGCAGTTCGCCGTCGGCATCCACCAGCTGTATGGAGTCAAAGCCGAGCTTCCTGAGTCCAGGCTCGATCGCCGCGCGGTCGCCGACCACTACGAAGAGCAGATTGTCGGGCTGCAGATAGTCATGCGCCGCCCGATTGACCTGCTCCGGCGTCAGGCTGCGTACTGCATCGGCGTACGTTGACCAGTAATTATCAGGCAGGCCAAATTCCACCAGCTCGCTGATCGAGCCGAGTACTGCGCTGCCGGTTTCCCACTGGCCGGGCAGCGACAGGGTGTTGCTGCGTTTCACCAGGGCCACCTCATCGGCAGTGGCTGGCCGCTTGGTGGCGATATCGGTGATCTCCTTGCGGATCTCGCTGAGCGACTCGGCGGTCTTGTCTGACTGGACAGCAGCATAGGCAAGCAGGGGGCGCTGTCCGCGTGCGTCATAGGCCATGCTGTAGGCACCGTAAGACCAGTGCTTTTCTTCGCGCAGATTCATGTTGAGTCGCGCCGTGAACTTTCCGCCGAGCACGTTATTCATTGCCTCGATGGCGATGTCGTCGGGGGTAGAGCGCGGTGGAATCAACTGGCCGGCGAAGATCACCGACTGCTCGGCACCGGGCTTGTCGACCAGGTACAGCACGTGGCCCGGCTGTGGCCTGACTTCACTGATGCGCTTGGCCGGTATCTCGCCCGGTTGCCAGTTGCGGAACAGCTGCTCGAGTTTTGGCTTGAGCGTTGCAACCGAGACCGGGCCGACTGCGATCAGCGTGGCGTGATTGGGCCGGAACCAGGTCTGGTGGAAGCTGGCCAGATCTTCGCGAGTCAGTGCTTTCAGCGTGGCTTCGGTGCCGGTGCCGGTCAGCGGTTGTGCGTAGGCATGGCCGACACCAAACAGCAGCTTTGGCAGTACACGCAGCGCCATCGAGGTTGGCTGGGTCTTTTCCTGGCTGAGTGCCGCAAGATAGCTCTTGCGTACCCGCTCGAGTTCCTTGTCGGGGAACACCGGATTGAGGACGACGTCGGCAAAGATATCGAGCGACGGATCCAGCCGGTCGGCGAGTGCCGACAGGCTCACGGAAGAGCTGTCGAGGCCTGAGCCACTACCCAGGCTGGCACCGAGCAGGGCCAGCTGTTCGCTGATCTGCAGGGTGTCGCGGGTCTTCGTGCCCTCGTCGAGCATGGACATGGTGAGATTTGCGGTGCCCGGCCGGGCGAACTGGTCTGCTGCAAAGCCGGCATCAAGCAACAGCTTGATACCGACCACCGGCACCTCGGGCCGCTCCACGACGATGAGCTTGAGCCCGTTACTGAGTGTCGCCCGCTCAAAGGCCGGGAAGCTGACCGGCGTTTCACCGCCTGGCATCGGCATGCTGCTGCGGTCGGCGCCCGTGGCCGCGGCCTTGAACTGTTCGACGGGCGTCACTTCGAGGACGTATGGCGCGTTCGTTACCCACTTCTTCACGACGGCGCTGAGATCCGCTGCTGTTGCCGCCTGGCCATCCGTGAGCGCCTGTTTCCAGATATCGGGCCGACCGCCATAGATCATGCTCTCGGCCAGCACGCCGGACTTGCCGGAAAAGCCACCGACTTTTTCGATGCCGCGCAGGAATCCTGCCCGCTGCTGCGTCTTGACCCGCTCCAGTTCCCTGGCGGTGGGGCCTTCGCGCTGGAAGCGCTCTATCTCTTCATCGACCGCCTTTTCGATCTTCGCCAGGCTGACGCCAGGCAGTGCAGAGGCCTGCAGATAGGTGATGCCGGCGATCTCCAGTGACAGTGGGCCGAAGTCGATGTCGGAGGCCAGTTGATCCTTGTAGACCAGGCGCTGATAGAGCCGTGAGTTCTTGTCGCCGGCCAGCACGGCAGCGGCGAGTTCCAGCTGGTGGGCATCACGCGTGCCCCAGCGTGGCCCGGTCCAGGCCAGATAGATCCGGGCCTGCGCGACGCGATCCTGCATCTTCTCCCGTCGCGGCAGCGGATGTTCGGGAGTCCACTCCTCGAAGCGTGTGATCGGCGGCCCCGGTGGTATATCGCCGAAGTACTTTTCCGCTTTCGCAAAGGCTTCTTCACTGCTGACATCGCCGGCGATCACGATCACCGCATTGTTTGGCCCGTAATAGGTCTCAAACCAGTGGCGTACATCGTCGAGGCTGGCTGCGTTGAGGTCGTCCATCGAGCCGATCGTTTCCCAGGAGTAGGGGTGCTCGGGCGGAAACAACTGTTTCAGGATCAGTTCGAAGACCTTGCCGTAGGGCTGGTTGTCGCCCTGGCGCTTCTCGTTCTGCACAACACCGCGCTGTTCGTCGAGCGTGGCCTGCGTGATCGCGCCCTTGAAGTGCCCCATGCGGTCGGATTCGAGCCACAGCGCGGTATCGAGTGCATTTTTCGGTACGGTCTGGAAGTAGTTGGTGCGGTCAAAGGAAGTTGTGCCGTTCAGATCGGTGGCGCCGAGCTCCTGCAGCGTGTTGAGGTACTCGCCCTTCAGGTTTTCCGAGCCCTGAAACATCAGGTGCTCAAAGAGATGCGCAAATCCGGTCCGTCCCGGGACTTCGTTCTTCGAGCCCACGTGGTACCAGACATTTACCGCAACGATCGGTGCCTTGTGGTCTTCATGCACGATCACTGTTAGGCCGTTATCCAGTGTCTTTACGGTAAAGGGAATGTCCACCGGCGCAACCGGTGCGGACCACGCCAGCAGGGGACAGAGCAGGGCCGTGGCGAAAAATGTACGAACTACATGCATGAGTTTTCAAGTCCAGGCTGAAGGCGGCGATTCTAACCGCGACGAACAGACAGCGAAAATGCCAGAATGCAAAGATGCATCAACTGGCACCGCAGCGGACGCTATATCCGGCCCTTGAGCCCTGGGACTCGGGGTTTCTGCGCGTCTCCAGTCTGCACGAGATTTACTACGAACAGTGCGGTAACCCGCGGGGCAAGCCAGCCATTTTTCTGCACGGTGGACCTGGTGGCGGTGGCGACACGACACCGCGGCGTTTTTTTGATCCGGCCCGTTACCGGATCATCCTGCTCGATCAGCGCGGTTGCGGTCGCAGTCGCCCGCATGCCGAGCTGCGTGAGAACACCACCTGGGACCTTATCGCCGATATCGAAGCCCTGCGCGAAAAGCTCGGTATTGATCGCTGGCTGGTTTTCGGCGGTTCATGGGGCAGCACGCTGGCGCTCTTTTACGCCGAAAAATACCCGCAACGGATCAGCGAACTGGTGCTGCGCGGTATTTTTCTGCTGCGCGACAAGGAAATCGCCTGGTTTTACCAGTACGGTGCGAGCGAAATCTTTCCGGATGCCTGGGAGCGATATCTCAACTTCATACCCGCGGCCGAGCGCGGTGATCTGCTGCATGCCTATCATCGCCGCCTGACCGGCGCCGATCCGGCGCTGGCGCGCGAAGCCGCCAGGATATGGTCAATCTGGGAAGGGAGCACGAGCCACCTGCGGGATACCGGTTCGACGGTAGAGCGTTTCGGTGCCGAGCAGTTCTCGCTGGCCTTCGCACGCATCGAGGCACACTACTTCGTCAATCAGGCATTTACAGAATATCCCGACCAGATCCTGCGTGATATCGACCGAATCCGGCATATTCCCGCAGTTATCGTTCAGGGCCGCTATGACATCGTGTGTCCGATGACCAGCGCCTGGGATCTGCACAAGGCATGGCCGGAAGCCCGGCTCCAGATCGTACCGGATGCGGGGCATTCGGCCTTTGAGCCGGGTATCGTGCACGAGCTGATCACCGCAACAGACGTGTTTTCGGGCAACTGAAGGCCAGGCGACCCTATATATGAATGACCAGACCCTGCTCATCACCAATGCGCTCATCTGCAACGAAGGCCGGGTCGTTGCCGGTGATGTACTGATTCGCCGCGGGCGTATCGAGAAGGTGGCGCGGGAGATTCCGGCAGGACGGGTGGACCGGATCCTGGATGCGGGCGGCAAGTATCTGTTGCCGGGTTTCATCGACGACCAGGTGCATTTTCGTGAACCGGGCCTGACCCACAAGGCCACCATCAGCACCGAATCAGCAGCAGCGGTGGCCGGCGGCATCACCAGTTACATGGACATGCCAAATACCATTCCGAATGTCACCAGCCGCCCGGTGCTGATGGACAAGTACCGCCTGGCGCGGGGCCGCTCGCATGCCAACTACTCCTTCTATTTTGGTGCAGCGAACGACAATCTGGACGAAATTCGCGCGCTGCGGCCCGGCGACTGCTGTGCGGTAAAGATGTTCATGGGCTCATCCACCGGCAATATGCTGGTCGATGATCCCGAGACCCTGGAGCGCATCTTCGCCGACTGTCCGATGCTGATTGCGACCCACTGCGAAGACACGCCGATGATCAAGGCGAACGAAGAGCGATACCGCCAGCAGTATGGCGAGGATGTCCCCTTTGCCGCGCATCCGCAGATCCGCTCGCCGGAGTCTGCTTACAAGTCCACTGAGCTTGCAGTGAGCCTCGCCCAACGCCATGGAGCGCGGCTGCATGTGCTGCACCTGTCGACGGCGCGTGAACTGGAGCTGTTCGCGCCGGGGGCACTCAATGGCAAGCGGATTACCGCGGAAGTCTGCGTACACATGCTGCATTTTGACGATAGCGCGTATGCTGAACGCGGTGCGCTGATCAAGTGCAATCCGCCGATCCGCAGCGCGGCAGACCGCAAGGCCCTGCTCGGTGGTCTGATCGACGGGCGTCTTGCGGTGATTGCCACCGACCATGCGCCGCATACGCTTGCGGAAAAGAGTGAAAAATATTTCAAGGCACCTTCCGGATTGCCGCTGGTGCAGCATGCGCTGCTCATGCTGCTGGAGCACGTGCACGATGGCACGCTGCCACTCGAGCTGATTGTCGAAAAGACCAGTCACTCGGTTGCCGACCTGTTCGGTATCCGCGAGCGTGGCTATATTCGTGAGGGGTATTGGGCGGATCTGGTGCTGATCGATCACAGGCGACCGACGCTGGTGCGTCGTGAAGATGTACTGTCGAAATGCGGTTGGTCGCCGTTCGAGGGCGATACCTTCCGCTCGTCCATCGTCACGACGATCGTTAACGGCGTGGTCGCTTATGAGGACGGCCGGGTTACGCCCGTCATCGCCGGACAGCGACTGGACTGCGGTGGAGCACACGGTTGATGAGGTATCCAAAGATGACGATATTTCTCGGTGTAGTCCTCGTGCTGCTGGCCTGGTTGCTGATTTCCGGTATCGAGGGCAAACGGGAAATAGCTGCATTGAGTCCACCGGCAGCGACGCCGGGTACCGGTGCCGTGCTGGTCATCGGTGGCACGCGGGCCTCGGGCCTTGAGGTGGTGCGCCTTCTGCGTGCACGGGGTGATGAGGTGGCGGTACTGGTTCGGCCGGAATCGGATGGCAGTGCAGCAGAGCAGCTGGGCGCACGCGTGGTGCGTGGTGATGCGATGAATCAGCCGGATATTGCCGCAGCGCTTGCAAGCGGTCAGTTCCGTGCGGTGGTCTCGACGCTGGGCGCACGCGCCGTAAAGGGTGCGCGACCTGATTTTGAGGGCAACCGTAACGCGATAGATGCCGCCCGTTCGGCCGGTGTCCCGCGCTTTGTGCTGGTTACCGTGATCGGTGCAGGTGATTCCTATGAAGCTTCGCCGTGGATCGCGCGCCGTGTGCTCGATGCCGTAATCAAGGAAAAAACCAAGGCCGAGGACTACCTGAAGACCAGCGGCCTCGACTACACGATCATTCGCCCGGGCGGACTGATGGACAAAGACGCGCAGGGCAGGGCTTATCTCACCGAAGACACGCGCTCGATGAGCTGGATTCGTCGCGCTGATCTGGCGCGCCTCGTCGTGCAGGCGCTAGATGATCCGCGTGCAATCGGCAAGACTTACCACGCTTTTGATCCGGACCGGACCCGCTTCTGGTCGATTCCTGCCAATTGAAAAGTGCGGGCATGTTTTTGCGGAGATTCAGGTAATTTGAGTGGTATCGAATCAGGTCGCGGCTGGCTTGCCCAGGTCGCGGGAAATCCCGATTTGCTTTCAGGGTCGGCTATGTATAATCACGCCTCTCGTTGGCCCGGGCATGGCCCGGATCGTTGCCGGTCACGGCAACAATTTATCCGGAAATCGACGTGACAGCGTCTCCTCCTGCCAGCGGCAAGATGCCGCCGACCGACACTAAAAATCCCGACTACTTCCACAGGGTTGTGGACTGCCAGTGGGCATGCCCTGCGCATACCGATGTGCCAGGCTATATCCGGCTGATTGCACAGGGAAAGTACACAGAAGCCTACATGCTGAACCGGGAATCCAATGTGTTCCCCGGCATTCTCGGGCGTGTCTGTGACCGTCCCTGTGAACCGGCATGCCGACGCGGTCGGGTTGAAGAAAAACCCGTTGCGATCTGCCGCCTCAAACGCGTCGCAGCAGACCTTGCCGATGACTATTCCGCTTTCCTGCCCAAAGCGCCGGCGCAGAAGAACGGCAAGCGCGTGGCCTGCATCGGTGCTGGCCCGGTCTCGCTGACGGTCGCCAATGACCTGCTGCCGCTGGGCTATGAAGTAGTGATCTTCGAGGGCCTGGAGGTGCCGGGTGGGCTGATGCGCTCGAACATCCCGTCTTTCCGGCTGCCTGCCGATGTGCTGGATCGCGAGATCGGCGACATCGTCGGGATGGGCGCAGACTTAAGGCTTGGTCAGCGCATCGAAAGCCTGCGCAAGCTGCTCGGTGAGGGTTTCGACGCGATCTTCGTCGGTACCGGTGCGCCGCACGGCAAGGAACTGAAGCTAGCCGGGCGCTACGATGACCCGGCCCATGTGCATATCGGTATCGCCTGGCTCGAGTCGGTCGCTTTCGAGCATATCAAGGCCATTGGCGAGAAGGTGCTGATTATCGGTGTTGGCAACACCGCGATGGACTGCTGCCGCACCTCGATGCGACTCGGCGCGAAAGATGTCAAGGTCATCGCCCGCAAGCCGCGCCAGTTCTTCAAGGCCTCACCCTGGGAACTTGAGGATGCCGAGGAAGAGCACGTCGACATCGTGGTCAACCGTTCGCCAAAGGCTTTTGTCAGCGAGAACGGCAAGCTCAAGGGCATGCTGTTCGACATCATGGAATATGAGTTCGACGCCAGGGGTCGTATCACTGCTGAGAAGATCACCGGTGAAGAGTTCATGCCGGCGGATGATATCGTGCTGGCCATCGGTCAGGAGAATGCATTTCCCTGGATCGAGCGCGATCTCGATATCGAGTTCGACAAGTGGAGCGTACCGGTTGTCGACAAAGTCACCTTCCACTCCACGCGGCCTGGAGTCTTCTTCGGCGGCGACGCCGCATTTGGTCCGAAGAACATCATCTGGGCTGTCGAGCAGGGCCATCAGGCTGCCATCTCTATCCATAAATATTGTCAGGGCGAAGACCTGACAGATCGTCTTCCTGACGGCATGACGCTGCAGAGTTCCAAAATGGGTATGCACGAATGGGCATACAGCAACAACTACAACAGCGTTGAGCGACGGCTCGTCCCGCAAGTGGGGCTCAAGGAGCGTTTCAGGAAGCTGAATATCGAGGTCGAGCTGGGCTATACGCCCGAGCAGTTCACCGCCGAGGTCGAGCGCTGCCTTAATTGCGATATACAGACGGTATTCATTGAAAAGCTCTGTATCGAGTGTGATGCCTGCATAGACATCTGTCCGACCGACTGTCTGACGATGACGGCACCCGGTACCGAGGCTGACCTGCGTACGCGGCTGACTGCGCCGGCAAAGAATAACGACGAACCGCTGTATGTGTCCGGCCCGCTGCCACAGACCCAGCGCGTGATGGTCAAGGATGAGGATCTCTGCGTGCATTGCGGGCTCTGCGCCGAGCGCTGCCCGACTGCAGCCTGGGACATGCAGGAGTTCAACCTGCTGCGGCCACACGCCATCGATCAGGTTACACCGCCGGCGCGCCGCGACCGAAAATTCGGTACCTGAGCCAGGCCCAAACACCCTTTCTTCAACCGCTGTCCGAGACAGCGACTTCCAGCACGCGAAGGTCAGGCTACATGAGCAGCTTTGCTAAAGGTCCTAAAGACAACGACTTTACGGTCAGGATCGCCAACGTGAACGGTACCGGCTCGGCCAGTGCCAATGCGATGCTGATGAAAGCGCTGTTTCGTATGGGTATCCCGGTCTGCGGCAAGAACTACTTTCCGTCGAACATCCAGGGACTGCCAACCTGGTACGAGATCCGTGCCAGCGGTCACGGGCACCTCGCCCGCTCCGGACGGGTCGACGTGATGGTGGCGATGAACGCCGAGACCTATGCCCGCGACCATGCGTGTATCGCGGCCGGCGGTTACCTGATCTACGACTCGACCTGGCCGCGCAGCCAGCAGTTCAATCGCACCGATATCACCGTTCTGGGCGTGCCGCTGTCCCGTATCTGTAATGAAAACTTTGCCCAGGCCCGTTCGCGGATCCTGATGAAGAACATCATGTATGTGGGCGTGCTGGCTGCGCTGCTCGATATGGACATGCAGGTCATCAAGGGTCTGCTTAACGAGCAGTTCGCCGCCAAGGCCAGCCTGCTTGACGCCAACCAGAAGGCGATCGACCTGGGTTACGCATACGCCAAAGAGAATTTCAGCTGTCCGCTGGCGTTTCGCGCGGTGCCCATCGACCAGACCCGCGATCACATCATGATCGATGGCAACGCGACCTCTGCGCTCGGTTGCGTCTACGCAGGCGCGACTGTCGGTGCCTGGTATCCGATCACGCCATCGACATCGATCATGGATAACTTCAAGAAGTTCTGTGACAAGTATCGCAAGGATCCGGAGACCGGCAAATCGAACTTCTGCATTATCCAGGCAGAAGACGAGCTGGCTGCGATCGGCATGGTGCTGGGCGCTGGCTGGAACGGCGCACGCTCATTCACGCCAACCAGCGGTCCCGGAATTTCACTGATGAGCGAGTTTCTGGGCTACGGATACTTTACCGAAATTCCCGCCGTGCTCTTCGATGTGCAGCGTTGCGGCCCCTCTACTGGTATGCCGACACGCACCCAGCAGGCAGACCTGATGTCCTGTGCCTATGCATCGCATGGCGACACGCGGCATGTACTGTTGTTCCCGGCCAATCCGGAAGAAGCTTTCTACCACGCCGTACAGGCCTTTGATCTGGCCGAGCGGTTGCAGACGCCGGTGATCGTCCTGATCGATCTCGATATCGGCATGAACGACTGGATGTGCCGTGATCTGCAATGGGATGATGCGTATCAGCCGGATCGCGGCAAGGTTCTGACTGCCGAGCAGATCGCCGCGCTGCCGAAGTTCAATCGTTATCTGGACGTGGATGGTGACGGCATTGCCGCGCGCACCCTGCCCGGTACGCACCCGAAGGGCGCGTACTTCACCCGCGGTTCCGGCCACAACATGTATGGCGCCTATACGGAAGATGCCGGTGAGTACAAGGCGGTTGTAGATCGCCTGCTGCTGAAGTTCGAGACGGCGAAGCAGCTGGTGCCGCAGGCGGAGATTCATGCGTCTGACAAGACGAGGCTCGGCTTCATCACCATCGGCTCCAGCGACAATGCGGTAAAGGAAGCGCGTGCCGTCCTCGCTGCAGCCGGCGTCAATATCAACTACCTGCGCGTCAAGGGCTTCCCTTTCGGCAAGGAAGTACAGGACTACATCGACAGTCACGAGCGCATCTACGTCGTGGAGCAGAACCGTGATGCCCAGCTGCGCAGCATGCTGATGCTGGAGACGCGTGTGGACCCCAACAAGCTGGTGCCCGTACTTCACTATGATGGCCTGCCGATACTGGCCGCTACCGTAATCGATGGCGTCAACCAGGATCTGGCCAGAGGTAAGGCAGCATGAGCTACATCGGCAAACCAAAGGTTGCTCATCCGGGCCTCCCGCGTAACGAGCTGAACCTGACCGTTCGTGACTATGAGGGCGGCATGTCCACGCTGTGTGCCGGCTGTGGCCACGATTCAATCACTGGTGCGATTACGCAGGCGATTTTTGAACTGTCGATTCCGCCGCACCGGCTTGCGAAGCTGTCCGGTATCGGCTGTTCATCGAAGACCCCGGCCTATTTCGCCAGTGCCTCACATGGATTCAATACGGTCCATGGGCGTATGCCTTCTGTGGTCAGCGGTGCCAATGCGGCAAACAAGGATCTCCACTATATCGGTGTGTCGGGCGACGGCGACTCGCTGTCCATCGGTCTCGGCCAGTTCATGCATGCTGTGCGCCGCAATCTCAACATGCTCTACATCATCGAGAACAACGGTGTGTACGGGCTGACCAAGGGCCAGTTTTCCGCTTCCGCCGATGTCGGTTCGACCGCCAAGAAAGGTGAGGCAAACCAGCAGCCGCCGATTGATCCCGTACTGACCCTGTTGTCGATGGGTGCGACCTACATCGCGCGCAGCTTCTCCGGCGACCGTGAGCAGCTTGTGACGCTGATCAAGGCCGGTCTCCGGCACCGCGGGCTGGCAATGATCGACGTGATCTCGCCCTGTGTGACCTTCAATAATCATGAAGGCTCAACCAAGAGCTACGAGTTCACGCGCGAGCACGCGCATGCGGCGAACTATCCGGACTTCGTACCGCCGGCGAAAGAAATCCGTGCTGACTATGCAGCCGGCGAGGCGATGCCGGTCGAGATGCACGATGGCAGCCGGATCGTGCTGCGTAAAGCTGATGGTGCCTATGACCCTACCGATTCGGTGGCGGCATATCAGTACATACACAAGCACCGCGCCCTCGGGGAAATCGTAACCGGGCTCATCTATATCGATGAGAGCAAGCCGGAAATGCACGAACTTGCCAATACGCCCCCGGAAGCGCTTGCGACGCTGCCCTATGCGAAGCTTTGCCCGGGCAAAAAGGCGCTCGCGTCCATACAAGGTCGGTATCGTTAGACCGGGGCCGCCAGCGCCGATGTTGATGCGCTTGCGGAGGGTATTTACGGCGTGATCCGCAAGATCACCGCTATCAGCTACCGCCTCGGCCGCCAGATCGTCGTTGCGGTCATTGGCGGTACCCTGCTGCTGGGTGGCGTGATCATGCTGGTGACGCCGGGTCCGGGCCTCGCCGCCATGCTGGCCGGATTGGCCATTCTGGCGATTGAATTCACCTGGGCACGTATCTGGCTGCGAAAGCTGAAGGAAAGCGTCGGGCCGGCCGGCCGTGACGCTGCACAAAAGAGCTGGGTGCGATGGCGGCAGCGTTTTTTTGGCAGCCGTGGCGCCGGTAAGGAAACAGAAAAAAAATAAAGGGCCCGCATGGACTCGGCTGATGCCGTAGCCAGGGGCCCTTCAGGGCGGGACTCCGAGGGGGAGTCGAAGTCCCGTCATACCAAGGCTTCAGGACTCTTTTAGTGGCGTCGCCAGGGGAAGACGGGGGTCGCGACGCCGAGAACTAAAGCACTTGATGTATATTCCTTAGCAGGATTCGTGCCAAGTCTGGCGCAAATAAAATCAATGACTTATCCGTGCATAACCTCACGGTATTTCGTTAAAAACGAAATACCGTTAAGAAGAACTCACGGAATTCCGTCTATACTGCCGTCATGGAGATCAGCCAACGTTATTTGGCCCTGTTCCGGCAGGCGCCAGTCATGACTGCCATTCTGGGCCAGGACGGCCGGATCCTGGATGTCAGCGATGTGTGGGCGGCGCGCATGGGCTATTCCCGTGAAGAGCTGCAGGGCCGGCGGCCCCGTGAGCTTGCAAGCGCACCCAGTGCGCGCCGGATTCTCGAGCAATACATCCCGCAGTTCCGCGAGACCGGCCGTCTTGACCGGCTGGCCGTTGAGTTTGTTACCCGCGATGGTTCTACCTTTGAAGTATTCGTCACCACGACGGCTGAGTACGCGGAGAGCGGGGACTTCCTCCACACCCTGTGTATCTTTGCCGACGTGCCGGATCGGGCGCTGCTGGACCGGCGCTACCAGGATCACTATCGGTCGACGCCAGCAATGCTGCATACCATCGACCCCGATGGCCACATCACTGAAATCAGTAATCACTGGCTGCGCAAACTGGGTTACGAGCGCGACGAAGTGCTGGGTCGCTCCATACTCGACTTCATGAGCGATGAGTCCCGGCGGCCGCTGGAAGGCCGGATGCGGGAGGTCATCAGTGAAGGTGAACGACAGAATGTCCCGCGCCAGATGGTGACCAAGAGCGGCGAAGTGATCGACGTGCTGATGTCTTCCAGGACCGAGCGCGACGCCCGGGATGCCATCATCCGCACCTTTGTGGCCAGCAAGGACGTCACCGACCGCAATCGTGCCGAGGCAAGGCTCAAGCTCGCCTATGAGGAGATCGCGCGGCTCAAGGAGGAACTCGAGCGCGAGCGCGACTACCTCCGCGAAGAAGTCCGGGTTTCCATGAATTTCGGTCGGCTGGTGGGCGGTAGTCCGGCCCTGGCTGCGATGCTGGCGCGCATTGAGGCGGTTGCCGATACGCCGGCCAATGTGCTGATCATTGGCGAGACCGGTACCGGCAAGGAACTGGTCGCTCACGCGATCCATGCGCGCAGCGGACGTGCTGATGGTCCGCTGGTGAAGGTCAATTGCGCATCGATTCCGCATGAGCTGTTCGAGAGCGAGTTCTTCGGTCACGTCCGCGGCGCGTTTACCGGCGCCCACCGTGACCGGGTTGGTCGTTTCCAGCTGGCAGACGGCGGGACGATTTTTCTCGACGAGGTTGGCGAGATTCCCATCGAGCTGCAGGGCAAGCTGCTGCGCGTAATCCAGGAGCGGCAGTTCGAGCGGGTCGGCGACGACACCACGCGTACCGTCGATGTACGGGTGATTGCGGCGACCAACAAGGATCTGGAAAGAGCGGTTGAGACTGGCGAGTTTCGCGAAGACCTCTACTATCGCCTCAGCGTCTTTCCCGTTCAGGTGCCGCCGCTGCGCCGCCGTGCCGACGATGTCATACAGCTTGCTGTGCATTTTCTCGAGCAGGTGTGCCGGGAGTTTGGCCGGCCCACACCCATGCTCACGCAGGGGCAGGTTGAGGCGCTGCGTCGTTACGACTGGCCCGGCAACGTGCGCGAGCTCAAGAACGTGATCGAGCGCGCGGTGATTCTTGCCCGCGGCGGAGCGTTGCGGCTTGACCTGTCCTTGCCGGAGACGACCGCGGTATCGCCAGCCGCCGCGCCGGAGCCCGTCGCCGTCATTGGCAAGCGGGATGCGGATCGATCAGTTGCTGAAGTTGTGGAGCAGTCTTCAGCGGCATTCCTGACCGAGTTGCAGATGAAGGATCAGCAGCGTGCCAACCTGATCGCGGCGCTGAACGCGGCCAACTGGAAGATTTCCGGAAAAGACGGTGCGGCAGACCGTCTGGGTATACGGCCGACTACCCTGACTGACCGGATGCGCGCACTGCATATCAAGCGTCCGGTGCGCGGCTGATGTTCGCGTAAGCAGTGTCGCAATCCGCCCCAAGCGCTGACGCCGGCTTCGCGTTCCGGCACAATCGCAGGCACTGCGTGGACGGGCCACGCGTGATCCCGGGAGACGACACAGGAATGTTCCGTTCGGAGCTGGTGCGTGCTTTTGCCGCAGTTCTGTTGCTGTGCCTGGTGTATCCGGCGCACGCACAGACCACTGAGCTGCCTGAGCCGGTGAGCAAGGTGCTCACGCGGTACAAGCTTCCGCCGGGTTCATTCAGCGCTTTCGTACAGAAGGTCGGGGCCGCTTCGCCGCTGCTGACCTTCAACGAGAATGTGCCGCGCAATCCGGCCTCGGCCATGAAGCTGCTGACTACTTTCGTGGCGCTTGATGAACTCGGTCCCACCTATGAATGGCGCACCGAGGTCTATGCCGACGGTGCGATCAAGGATGGCGTTCTCGATGGCGATCTGCTGATAAAGGGCTATGGCGACCCATACCTGCTGACCGAGCGGCTGTGGCTTCTGCAGCGCGAGTTGCGCAGCAAAGGCGTCCAGCAGATCAATGGCGATCTTGTGATCGACAACAGCTGGTTTGCGCGCGAGGAACTCGACCCTGGTGCCTTCGACGGGCAGGAATATCGTGCCTACAACGTTCTCCCTGATGCCCTGCTGGTCAACTTCCAGTCCGTGAATTTCAGTTTTCGTCCGGATCCTGCTCGACGAAGTATTGAGATCCTGAGCGATCCACCCCTTGCCGGTGTCGAGATCAAAAATGACATGCGGCTATTCAATGGCGAATGCAGCTCAGGCCGCAGCAGCATCAACATGGGCGTGAGTCGTGAACCAGCCGGGCCGCGGGTGACTTTCTCAGGACAGCTGGCCAACAACTGTTCCGAGTACGAGCTGGTTCGTTCGCTGCTGGACGGCCCGGGCTACGCCTATGCCGTCTTCCGCGGTCTGTGGGAGGAGCAGGGGGGCAGCATCAAGGGGCAGATGCGGCTCGGCCAGGTGCCGGCAGGCAAGAAGCCCTTGCTGACTTTCGAGTCGCCGCCGCTCGCCGAGGTGATCAGGCCGGTCAACAAGTTCAGCAACAATGTCATGACCCGGCAGATCTTCCTGACGCTCGGTGCTGAAAGGCTCGGCGCACCCGGTACGCTGGAGAAAGGACGGCAGGCGATGGCAGATGCGCTGACGCGGCGGGGGCTCAGTTTTCCGGAGCTCCACATCGGTAACGGGGCCGGCCTGTCGCGTGAAAACCGCATCTCGGCACGCAGTCTGGGCCGCCTGCTGCTTGCTGCCCGTGCCAGCCCCTTTGGTGCCGAATTCCAGGCCTCGCTGTCGCTGGCGGGGCTGGACGGCACGACCCGACGACGTTTCCAGAAAGATTCGCTGGCCGGCCAGATGCACCTGAAGACCGGTACGCTGGATGGAGTAAGCGCGATCGCCGGCTATGTGCGCGACCAGTCCGGGGCCGAGTATGTGGTCGTTGCGATCGCCAACCAGCCCCAGGCAACCTGGGGCGGTGGCCAGGAGGCGCAAAATGCCTTGCTGCGCTGGGTAAACCGGTTGTAGGTGGCATTCAGGTGGCCGACGGCTGACACAATTCGGGCTAGAATCACCTTACCGCCTTCACTGCCATCCGCTTCAGAAACGAGAGTCACAGCATGAAACTGGTCACTGCGATCATCAAACCCTTCCGCCTCGACGATGTGCGCAATGCGCTCTCCGAGGTGGGCGTCAACGGCATGACCGTTACCGAGGTGAAGGGGTTTGGCCGCCAGCGCGGGCATACTGAGCTCTATCGCGGTGCAGAGTACGTCGTGGATTTCCTGCCCAAGTCAAAGATCGAGGTGGCGGTTGCTGATGACCTCGTCGAGCGCGTGGTCGAGGCGATCACCGCTGCGGCCCGCACTGGCAAGGTGGGCGACGGGAAGATCTTCGTCACCGACCTGCAACACGTATTGCGTATCCGTACCGGTGAGAGTGGCGATAACGCACTTTGAGTTGAGGCCTGATCAGTTCGGCTTTTCCCGGATCGCAGGCCCACCAGATGCGGGCCATCTGCATGTTCGGCCTTCTTCATCGCCCTGTTTGACGTTGCCAGGTGCCATTCAGCTCCCAGTCCCAGGGGATGAAGCGCAGTTCAAAGCCATCGGTGGCGAGCAGCGCAGCGGTTGCCGGGTCGCTCACATAAGTCGACATGTACTTCTGCACCGAGCCCGCTGGCTTGATGAATTCTTCCCCGTACCAGTCGAAGATCTTTGAAACGAAAGCGATCTTCTGCTGCACGTCGTAGCGATTCCGTGTGCTGTCGTTGATGAAGGTACGTGCCGCAAGATCCAGCTGTTCCTCCAGTTTTTCCGGCACATAGGCGCGACTGGAGAGTCGCGGACAGGAGATCGAGGCACAGACGATGGCGAAGTGGATGCGCGGGTCGGCCTCCGGAAGCAGTTGCCGGGTTTCGAGCTCCTGGAGGCTGACCGGTTGACCCATCAACGCGTACTGCCGGCGCTTGAGGTATGTGTAGCGGGCCAGCCAGGATGAGGGCGTGTAGCCGTCGAGAATGCCGCGGATCGCAAACGCGTTGTAGGCATTGATCATGAATGCGCGGCGCGCGGTGCCGCCGTCCAGTTCTGCGGGGCGGGTATCGTCAAGACTGGTCAGAAAGCGTGCAAAGGCCGGATCAGCGTTGATGCCTGCGTAATCGACAAAGCCCTGTCGCACATTGCGCAGCAGTACCGTGTCAAATTCGCTGTAGTCAGGCGCTGCAGCCTGACTGCCACTCCAGATGAGGCTTAGCGCCGCAAGGAGAACAATCATGCGCAAACAGCGCGCCGGGGTTCGCAGCCTGTCGAACAGGCCGCCGTAAGATTGAGGGTGCAACATCGGGTGCATTCTAAGCCCAGTCGGTGAGAGTACGTTGTGCCGGCGTTTGCGGATGCGCTACCGCTTCAGTTGCGGCTGTCCGAGTCGGGTTGGCTGAGGGGCTTCCCGCCTTCAGGCGCTTCTGGCGGCGGAGTGGCTTTGGCCTCGATCCGGTAAGCAAATATGTGGCGCAGACTGATGCCCTCGGTTTCTACTGCCACTCCATCCGCATAACGCGGCCGGTACAGCGAGCGGCGCACTGCGCTGAGAACGCTCTTGTCGAGCAGTCCGGCCGGGTCTGATTCGACCACCTCTGCCGAGCTCACCTGGCCCGTTGCGTCGACCGTACATTTCACGACCACATAGCCGGGCTCGAGTTTGCTGCTGGCTGGCAGATTGCGCGCAGATGCGGGGTATACCGTTGGCGGCGCTGTCCATAACAGCCGAACGGGCCGGGCAAAGTACTCGTCGCGCTGCTCGGCATATTTCTCGTTAGCGGACAGCGTCCGCCAGGCCTCGGCAAAGGCTTCAGCGGAGGAGTTGCGCTTGCCCCAGACCAGGTACAGGTCGCCGAACTCGACCAGTACACGTGCCCGCTGCACGGGATCTGGCTCCGGCTGCTGATCGATGATGGTCAGCGCCTTGCGCAGTATCACGCTGCTCATCGGCAGCAGGGTATCGGGTCCCTGCATCGGGTCCAGTCCCGGTGCCTGCAGGGCTTGATCCCGGTAGCTGTCGGCGATGGCGATCAGGGGCTCTACCAGGGCAGGATCATTTTCGCCCTTGCTGGCGACAATCAGCCGCGCGGTGTCCTGGCGCACCAATCGTGCCGACTGCATCTGACCCGTGCGTTCATACCAGTCGCCCAACCTGGACAAGGCCGGCAATAGTTCCGGGCTGTCATTGCCGACGCGATGCGCCATGATCTGCAGTTGCGCGAGCTGATGGAAATTCGCCTTGTCGATATCTTTCTGGCCGAGGTAGCTCTCGGTGAGTCCGTCACGGGCAGCAAACTGATCAAGATTGTAGAAACCCTCGTTCACATGACTGACATGCAGTGCCCGTGCATAACTCTCGGTCGCCTGAACGAACTGTCCGGCCCGCAGGTAGGTCTGGCCGAGACCCATCAGCGGCGTGCCCAGTTGCGGTGCGACGATCCCCGCGTGCTCTTCCACCAGGGTGACAGCCGCACTGTAGTTGTTCTCGGCGGCGAGCAGATCACCCGCACGTAGCTGTGCGGTGGCAAGATTGGTCAGCGGCGTCACCAGTGCCACGGTGTCGTCGCCATCCAGCTCGCGGGTTAATTGCAGGACTTCAAAGGCTGCCGGTACGGCATCGGCTGGCCGGTCTTCCTCCAGCAGGCGCAGCATTCTCTGGTAAGCAGCGGAGCGCCGTTCTGCGGGTGTTGCTGACAATGGTGCTGGCGGGGTGACGCTGGTTTCCTCCGCCGATGCCGCATAGCTCCAGAGGCCCATGACGGCCCAGCTCATGGCCATGATGAGGCCGACCATGCTTCGCACCACGGGCACCCGGTAGTTCTGGTACATGCAGGCAAATTACCAATTCCCGAAGCCTGTGCATATCGGGTAGGGTGTAGGGGTATGGAAGCTGCCGACAAACATTTCATCAAGGGAACCCCGCTGCTGCCGCCCTTTCCTGAGTCGCTGAGGTTGGCGATGTTCGGGATGGGCTGTTTTTGGGGTGCGGAGCGCCGCTTCTGGCAGTTGCCAGGTGTGTGGACCACGGCCGTCGGTTACTCGGCAGGCAAAACAGCGAATCCGGACTACAAGCAGGTCTGCTCGGGGCGTACCGGACACAGCGAGGTCGTGCGTGTGGTCTATGACCCGGCGTTGATCAGTTATGCGCAACTGCTGACGGTTTTCTGGGAATCGCATGATCCGACCCAGGGTATGCGCCAGGGTAACGATGTAGGGACGCAGTACCGATCCGGTATCTACTGGTATGACGATGAGCAGCGTGATGCTGCCCGTGACTCGGCACAGCGCTTTGGAGAGCGACTGGCCGCGGGCGGTTTCGGCCCGGTAACGACCGAAATCAGCGCCGCTGGCGAGTTCTGGTACGCCGAGGACTATCACCAGCAATACCTGGCCAAAAACCCGGGTGGCTACTGCGGTCTTGGCAGTACCGGGATCAAATGTGCGGAATGACCAAAAACGGTCTCTGGAAGTGTGACCGCTTGCACGCGCTGCCGTGACGCACTGAATACCATGCGGGATATAGATGCCGGGCTGTAGCCGGCCGCTGGAATCCCGTGTGCAGCCGAAACGACTAAAGATCGAAACCGCCAACCTCCAGTACGGCATGTATGTGGCCCAGCTCGACCGTCCGTGGCTCGAGACGCCGTTTCTTCTCAAGGGCTTTGAGATCCGTGACGCAAAGGATCTGCAGCAGCTCCGTCAGTTCTGCAAGCATGTATATGTAGACGCAAGCCAGGGCTCGCTGCCGGAAGAAAAAGTCCTGGATGCACGGCGCAAGGAAGAACACTACGCCAGCGTGCTGGGCGCTCCTGCGACTCGCCGCGAGCATGCGGCAAAGGCAGGGCTGGCACGACGACTCATCGATACGCTCGGCCGACTGGACCGGAACGGTGTGCTGACGAAATTCCTGCCCACGCCACGGTACAGAAATGCTGTGCCAATCCGCCAGGAAGCGCCAAGGGCCGCAGAGGCCTACGACAACGCAGCTCGCATTCTCAATGAGATGCTTGAGCAGTTTCCACAGGTCAAGAAGCTTGATGCCGAACGCCTGCAGCAAGCCATCATCCCGTTGGTTGCGAGTATTCTTCGCAACCAGGATGCGATGGCCTGGCTGGTATGTTTGCGGAAGAGGGATGCAAACAGTCCACTCCGGCAGATCGGCAGCGCCGTGTGGGCAGCGATACTCGGCCGGCATCTGGGCTTTGAGCGCAGTGCAATCGAAACGCTGGCGCTCGGTGGCCTGTTACTCGATCTGGGTAATGCACGGATTCCCCAGAGCATCATTCTCAAGCAAGGTCCGCTCGAAGAGATCGAGCAGAAAATCATTCGCAAGCATGTGGCGCTGGGCCTGGAGATGGTACGCACCACGCCAGGACTGAACGCCGACGTCATCGCGATGCTGCAGCACCATCATGAGCGCAACGACGGCTCCGGCTATCCCAAGGCTCTGGCTGGTGCTGATATACCGGTTTTCGGCCGCATTGCTGGTTTGGTGGACTGCTTCGATGCGATGACCACCAAGCGCCCCTATGCACCGGCCCGGTCGGCATACGATGCAGTACGGGAACTCAACAGTCTGTCCGGAACCCTGTTCCAGAAAGAACTCGTTGAACAGTTTGTACAGGCAATCGGCATGTTTCCGACCGGGTGCCTGGTTGAACTGAATACCGGCGAGATCGCAGTCGTGACGGCACAAAACCGGGTGCAGCGATTGCGTCCAATGCTCAGGCTGCTCAGCAATCCCGACAAGACCCCCCTGACGGCACAGAAGACACTCAATCTGGGCAAACCGCGCGGAAGACGCACTGACAGTGATTCGCACTGGATCGTCCGTGGGCTTGATCCTGGTGCTTTCGGACTCGATCCCAAAGACTTCTTCGACTGACCGCCGGCGCCTGCTGCGCTCCCCGTATAATCGACCGGTCCCATTGCCGGCATCGAGGAGCGAAACCGCGTGAGCAGTCGTCGTCTGCGCCAGATACTGATCGTCCTTCTCCTGCTGGCCGCTGTCGCGTTGCTGGTCTGGTATCTCGGTCGCCCGAAGCCGGTGCCGGTCACGCTCGCAACCGTTGAAAGCGGTTCGGTGCTCGCCACCGTTTCCAACACCCGCGCCGGCACCGTTGAGGCCTGCCAGCGGGCACGTCTTGCGCCGCCGATGGGCGGGCAGATCGCCAGGCTGCCTTTCAAGGAGGGTGATCGCGTCAAGGCAGGCGATATATTGGTTGAACTCTGGAACCAGGATATGCGTGCCCAGGTCCTGCAGGCCGAGCGCGACGCCGTGGCGACCCGCAGCCTGGCGCAGGAGGCCTGCGTCATGGCCGAGGTGGCAAAGAAGAATGCGGTCCGTATCCGGCAACTTCGCCCGCAGGGGCTGGTTTCCGAAGGCGACCTGGAGAAGGCTGTTGGCGATGCAGATGCGCGTGCTGCCGCGTGTGATGCGGCGCGCGACCAGGGAAAGGTCAGCCAGGCACGCGTCGACGTGTCGCGAGCCAGCCTTGAGCGCACTTTCCTGCGTGCACCTTTTCCCGGCGTGATTGCGGAGATCAACGGTAAAGTCGGTGAATTCGTCACGCCGTCGCCGGTCGGCATTCCCACGCCGCCGACCGTAGACCTTGTCGATGGCAGTTGTCTTTATATTTCCGCACCGATCGATGAGGTAGATGCACCTGCGGTTCGTGCGGGTCAGCGCGCGCTGATCACGCTGGATGCTTTCCCGAAGCAGCGCTTTCCTGGTCACGTCCGGCGTGTCGCGCCGTACGTGCTGGAAGCCGAGAAGCAGGCGCGCACCGTTGGTATTGAAGCCGAGATTGAGGACCCGGAGAAATACAGTCTGCTACCTGGCTATAGCGCAGATGTCGAGATCATCATTGAGAACCGGGAGAATGTGCTGCGCATTCCCACGCAGGCTTTGATCGAGGGCAGGCGTGTGCTGGTCCTTGATCCCGCTACCGGCATCCTGCATTCGCGTGATGTTGAGCGCGGCGTTTCAAACTGGGAATACACGGAGATCAGGTCTGGCCTCAAGGCAGGCGACAAGGTGGTGACCTCCATTGACCGTGAAGGTGTGGCCGACGGTGTCGCCGCAGTTGAGGAGTAGTCCGGCGTCGGACGCAGCTGTGATTCTGCGTCTTGAGCAGTTGACGCGGGTCTTTGCAGTTGGCGACCAGTTTGTACGTGCCCTCGACGGCGTTGATCTCGACA
Organism: Gammaproteobacteria bacterium; assembly: GCA_049290495.1. Taxonomy (GTDB): domain Bacteria; phylum Pseudomonadota; class Gammaproteobacteria; order Steroidobacterales; genus SHZI01. Next base: position 102,087 of record JBATNV010000200.1, read on the forward strand.
TCGGCGCCGGCGAATACATCTCGCTGATGGGGCCCTCGGGTTCCGGCAAGTCCACCCTGCTGAATGTCCTCGGTCTGCTTGACCGGCCGAGCTCGGGTGAATACTGGCTGGCCGGTGAGCAGACCTCGACGATGAGCGATGATCGCCTGGCCGATACCCGGCAGCGCGAGATCGGCTTCGTGTTCCAGTTCTTTCACCTGATTCACCGCATGACCGCTGTGGAGAACGTGGAATTGCCGATGATGCTGGCCGGCGTGTCGATGGCCGAACGCCGCAGCCGCGCTCACGAAGCGCTGCGACGCATGGGGCTTGAGTCGCGCGTCGACCATCGTTCAAACCAGCTTTCTGGCGGTGAGCGACAGCGGGTTGCGATCGCCCGCGCGATCGTCATGCAGCCGAAGATCCTGCTGGCCGATGAGCCGACCGGCAATCTCGACAGTGTCTCCGGCGGCGAAGTCGTGAAAATCGTCGAAGCCCTGCACGATGAAGGCCTGACGCTGGTGGTCGTCACCCACGACCAGGCGATCGGCAGCCGCGCACACCGTCGCCTGCTGATGCGCGACGGGAAGATCGTGCAGGACGTCAGCGGATGAAATTTGCCGACCGCCACCGGGTGGCCTTCGGGGCGCTGGCACGGGCGCCGTTACGGACGGCGATGCTGTTGCTGGCCACGGCCATCGGTGTCGCGGCTGTGCTGGTACTGACCGCACTCGGTGAGGCTGCGCGTCATTACATCGCCGATCAATTCCAGTCGCTCGGCACGGATCTGCTGGTCGTTATGCCGGGGCGTACTGAAACGACCGGCGGCGGTGCCGGCATGATGTCGGGGGCGACGCCGCGCGACATCACGCTCGACGATGCCCGCGCCCTGCTGCGGAGTTCTGCAATCGAGACCATCGCGCCGGTAGTAGTCGGTGAAAGTTCGGTGTCGGTAGGCGCGCTCGAGCGCGACGTCACGATCATGGGCACGACGGCCGGCTACGCAACCATCCGTCACTGGACCATGGCCAGCGGCGAGTTTCTGCCGGATGTCGATATGGACCAGGAGTCGCCGGTCTGCGTGGTCGGCAGCACCATCGGACTCGAGCTGTTTCGTGGCGAACCCCCGGTTGGGCGCTGGTTGCGGGTCGGTGACCGTCGCTGCCGTGTGGCCGGCGTGCTTGCAAAACAGGGCGTCTCCCTGATGGTCGATATCGATACGGTGGTGATGATCCCCGTCGCGATGGCGCAGAGTTTGTTCAATTCGGCTGGACTGTTCCGTGTACTGATACAGGCGCGCAGCCGTGATGTCATGCCGTCGGCCAAGCGCTTCGTCCTTGCAACGTTCAAGGCGCGACATCACGGCGAAGAAGATGTAACCGTGATCACGCAGGATGCGGTGCTACAGACCTTCGACGGCATACTCGGTGCGCTGACCCTGGCGCTGGCTGGCATCGCCGCCATCAGTCTGCTCGTTGCGGGCATTCTGATCATGAACGTCATGCTGGTCGCCGTCAGTCAGCGCACGCAGGAGATCGGCCTGCTGAAGGCGCTGGGTGCACGCCAGAGTCAGGTGCTCGCGCTGTTTCTCACTGAGGCGCTCTATCTCGCGCTGCTTGGCGCCCTGGTTGGTGTGCTGATCGGTTTTGCAGGCGTGTGGCTGCTTGGCACGCTCTATCCCGACTTCATATTCCGGCCACCGCTATGGGCAGTGGCCGGCGCGGTGCTGCTGTCCATGAGCTGTGGGATGCTGTTCGGTATCCTGCCCGCCCGGCGTGCGGCGCGTCTCGATCCGGTTGCGGCGCTTGCCAGGCGCTGAGCGGTATACGACGTGCGCCTCGCTGAACTCATCCGCTTTACCACCAGGTCGGCGGTATCCCATCGTCTGCGCAGCGTACTGACTGCGCTCGGCATTGCGATCGGTGTTGCGGCCGTGTTGCTGCTGACCTCGATCGGCGAAGGCCTGCACAAGTACATGCTCACGCAGTTCACGCAGTTTGGTACCAACATCATCAGTGTCAATCCAGGCAAGGCCAAGACCTTCGGCATGCCAACCGGTGTGCTTAATTCGGTCCGGCCGCTGAACCTCGACGATGCGGAGGCACTCAAGCGTGTGCCGCATGTGCGCTCGACCCTGCCACTCGTACAGGGAAGCGCATCGGTAGTGAGTGGCGGGCGTGAGCGCAAGGTGATCGTCAGCGGTACGGGTTCCGAGATGACCGCGACGCTGTCTTTCCGCGTGGCACTTGGCAATTTTCTGCCGGCCGACAACCCTAAGACGCCACGTGCGTATGCGGTGCTCGGCAGCAAGGTGCGCAGCGAGCTCTTCGATGAGCGCAACCCGCTCGGTGAGCGGGTCCGCATCGGCGGGCAGCGCTATACCGTGATCGGTGTGATGGAATCAAAAGGCACGATGTTTGGTTTCGACCTCGATGACGCGGTCTACATCCCGGTTGCCAAGGGCCTGGAACTGTTCAACCGGGAAGGCCTCTTCGAGATCGATGTCATGTACGAGGAGGGTGCGCCGGTCGATGAGGTGGTCGAGGGTATCCGCCGTGTGCTGATCGCCCGGCATGGCAGTGAAGACTTCACGATCACGACGCAGCAGGAAATGATGAATGTGCTCGGCTCGGTGCTGGACGTCATTACCTTTGCGGTCGGCGCCCTGGGTGGGATCTCGATGCTCGTGGGTGGCGTGGGTATCTTCACGATAATGACCATCGCGGTGCGCGAACGGACCGCTGAGATTGGACTGCTGCAGGCCGTTGGCGCGCACCGGCGGCAGATCCGCAATATCTTTCTGGGCGAATCGATGGTCCTGGCGGCGATCGGTGGTTTTAGCGGCATCGCGCTTGGCTTTCTGATCATCGGGCTGTTAAGTCTGCTGGTGCCGGCCCTGCCGATCAGTCCGTCCTGGCCCTACATGCTGGCAGCCGTGCTGGTCGCCATGGTGATCGGACTCATTGCAGGCGTGCTGCCGGCGTGGCGGGCAGCGCAACTTGATCCGGTGGAGTCGCTGCGGGCGGAGTAGATGCAGGTGCACCACCAGGCTCATACCCCAGCCGACGCAGGCAAGCGGCAATATGGGGCTCAGTGGCATCAAGACTGAGCGCCCGGCTGGCCTTTCCGGTATGCCGGAACTGACAGCCATGCAGGGCTTCCTCGTATGTCCGCGACGGGGACGCTGAATCAACGGATGCCACGCGCGATGCCGTACATCCAGACACAGTAACCGCCATCAGAACGGCCAACATAGTCCGGTAAGGCGCTTTCCAGCCCCACATCGCCTGGCCCGCGAATTTACCGACCGACAATACCGCGTACACAAATGCCCTGATCAACTTCATGCGGCTGACACCGTGACTGTGGTAGTGGCAGCAGGTGCGGCCCGACGCTCCGGTCGCCATGCCATGCGATAGAGTCCGGGGAGCACGAGTAGCGTGAGTAAGGTTGACGAGATGATTCCGCCGATGACCACGGTCGCCAGCGGCCGTTGAACCTCGGCCCCGGTGCTGGTATTGAGCGCCATTGGCAGGAAGCCCAGCGCAGCGACCAGTGCGACCATCAGGATCGGTCGCAGACGCAGCATCGCGCCCTCCCTAATGGCGACGTCGATACCTGCATCATTCGCCAGTCGATCGCGGAAGGCCGAGACCATCATGACCCCTGTCAGCACCGCGACACCAGACAGGGTAATGAAGCCCACGCCGGCTGTGATTGACAGTGGAATGCCGCGCACCCAGAGCGCGATGACTCCGCCGGTCAGCGCCAGCGGCACACCGCTGAAGACCAGTGCGGCATCCTTTGCCGACCCGAAGGTGAGCATCAGCAAAGCGAAGATCATCACGAGCGTCACGGGAACCAGCAAGCCAAGTCGGGCCGATGCAGACTGCAGCTGCTCGAAGGTACCGCCGTAAGCCAGCCAATAGCCGGGCGGCAGTCTGAGTTGCTCGCCGATCTTCTCTTGTACCTCGGCGACAAAACCACCCAGATCACGCCCGCGTACATTGGCGGTGACGACCAGGCGACGCTTGCCGTTCTCGCGGCTGATCTGGTTGGGTCCAGGCGCAAGGGTTAGTCTTGCCACTTCACCCAGTGGTACGTACCCGCTTTCGGCCAGCGGCACTGGTAATCTCTCAAGCGCAGCAAGATCGCTCCGCATCTGCTCCGGAAGACGCACGATCAGGCCGAAGCGTTTGTCGCCCTCGAAGACCTGGCCGGCATCCTTGCCCCCGGTGGCCGCCGCCAGAACGTTCTGCACATCAGCCACATTCAGTCCATAGCGATACAGCGCCGGACGGTTAGCCTCAACGGTGAGCATCGGTAAGCCCTCGACCTGCTCGACCATTACGCCTTCGGCGCCCTGAATGCCGCCCAGTACGGCGGCGATCTCGTTGCCGGATTTCAACAACTGCTCAAGATCGTCGCCGTAGACTTTTATGCCAAGGTCAGAGCGAACGCCCGAGATCAGCTCATTGAAGCGCAGCTGGATGGGCTGGCTGATCTCGTAGGCATTGCCCGGCGCGGAGTTCAGCCTGGCCTCGATTTCCTCAAGGAGCTGGGCTTTTGGCTTGTCGGGATCTGGCCAGTCCTTCCGGTCCTTCAGCATGACATAGCCATCCGAGATGCTCGGCGGCATTGGATCTGTGGCAACTTCTGCGGTACCCACACGGGCAAAGACAGTCTTTAGCTCAGGTATTTTCATGATCGCCCGCTCGACCTGGAACTGCATCTCCAGCGATTGGGTGAGGCTTGTGCCTGGAATTCGCAGGGCTTGTACGGCCAGGTCGCCTTCGTCGAGGCTCGGGATGAACTCGGAGCCCAGGCGAGAGCCTATCCAACCGGACAAGACGACGAAGACGATCGCGCCAGCCAGCACCGGAAGTCGTGCCCGGAGCGCCAGATCCAGCACCGGCGTATAGACGCGTTTTGCTGTGCGCATGATCAGGTTTTCCTTCTCGGCAATGTGGCCACCGAGGAGCAATGCGACAGCGGCTGGCACGAAGGTGAGGGACAGGATCAGGGCGGATACCAGCGCCATGATCACCGCCAGCGCCATCGGCCGGAACATCTTTCCCTCGACACCCGTCAGGGCGAGGATGGGCAGATTAACCAGAATGACCACCAGCACGCTGATCAGGCTCGGCGTAAATACTTCGCGAGTCGCCTTGAATACCGTCTCGAAACGCTCGTCCAGCTTCAGCAGGCGGCCAAGATGGTGCTGGCGTTCGCCGAGCCTGAGCATGCAGTTTTCGACAATGATCACCGCTCCGTCGACGATCAGTCCGAAGTCGAGTGCACCGAGACTCATGAGGTTGGCGCTGACCTTCGTCTGCACCATGCTGGTCATCAGCATGAGCATCGATAACGGGATGACCATGGCGGTCAGCAGGGCCGCGCGCACCTTACCAAGCATCACGAGCAGCACAACCACGACGAGGATGGCGCCCTCCAGCAGGTTTTTCTGGACCGTGCCAATAGTCTTCTCCACCAGTACCGTCCGGTCGTAGACAGGATCGGCGGTTACTCCTTCCGGCAGGGTCTTGTCAATCTCAGTCAGCTTTGCGGCAACCGCCTTCGAAACTGTGCGGCTGTTGCTACCGATCAGCATGACGGCAGTGCCCAGCACGGTTTCCTCGCCATCGCGAGTCGCTGCGCCCGTACGGAGTTGTTTGCCAAAGCCGACCTCTGCCACATCCCGGATCGTGACGGGTACTCCGTCGCGGCGGGTGACGATGATGCTTTCCAGTGCAGGGATATCTGCGACCTGGCCTGGCGCGCGGATCAGATACTGCTCACCGTTCCTCTCGATGTAACCGGCACCTATATTGTTATTGTTCTTCTCCAGGGCACTGACCAGATCATCGAATGTCAGCCCGAAGGCCAGCAACCGCGCAGGATCAGGCGTGACGTGAAACTGCTTCTCGTAACCACCGATTGTGTTGACTTCAGTTACCCCGGGTACCAGCCGCAACTGCGGACGAATGACCCAGTCCTGAAGCGTACGGAGTGCAGTCGCATCGTAGGGTTGGCCATCGGGCTGCCGGGCGCCGGGATCAGCGTGTACCGTGTACTGAAAGATTTCGCCGAGACCCGTGGCGACCGGCCCCAACTCCGGTTCGATGCCTGGCGGCATCTGACTTTTTGCCTGTTGCAATCTCTCGTTGATCAGGTTCCTCGCAAAATAGATGTCCGTGCCATCCACAAAGACGACGGTCACCTGCGACAAGCCATAGCGGGACAGGGAGCGGGTGTACTCGACATACGGCAAGCCCGCGATCGCTGTTTCCACCAGATAGGTAATCCGCTGCTCTACTTCGAGTGGCGAATAACCCGGCGTCTGCGTGTTGATCTGCACCTGGACATTGGTGATGTCTGGCACCGCGTCGATAGGGAGCCGCTGGTAGTTCCACACGCCGACGGCTGCGATCACCAGCACGAAAAACATGATCAGCCAACGGCGCGTGATCGAAAAGCGCAGGAGGGCGTCAACCATGAGCGTGCCCGCGGGTGCAGAAGTTGCGATCAGTGGTCATGCGCGGCTTCCCCCTTGCCCAGTTCAGATTTCAGGATGAAGCTGTTCGCCGTCACGTAGGTTTCGCCTGCCTGCAGACCATCCAGAACTTCGCTGAGAGTGCCGTCAGTACGACCTAACCGTACCGGTCGCGGCGCAAAACCGTCGTCACCGCTGACGAAGACAACGCTGCGACCATCGATGACCTGCAAGGCTTCATTACGCACGGCGAGTGATGCCGGAAATTCGGCGATGGCGAGGTCGGCAGTCACATACAGGCCGGGGGGCCAGCGGCGGGCCGTGTTATCCAGCAGCACGCGAGCGGTCACAGTCTGGCTTGCGCTGCTGCCGATGGGCGACACGTAAGCCACCTTACCCTCCGCACTCAGATTTGCTTCGGCACTCCGGATGGTGGCCGTCTGCCCGGCCTCTACCCGCGATACATCCCGCGGAAACAGCGACAGCTCAACCCATACAGTGGAGAGGTCGGCTACCGTAAACAGGACCCGCTCCCCGGTCTGCTCACCCGGATTGGCAGCCCGGGCTGTGACGACACCCGTCAACGGTGCAATGACTGGATAGGTCTGCAGACTTTCGTTGCTTTCAACGCTGGCCAGTGTTTCACCCTTGCGTACCGGATCGCCGACCCTGTGGTTGACGGTGCGGATGACGCCCGCAAAACGTGCCGTAACCTCGAGCACACGTTCAGCGTTGGGCGTGATCACACCGTACAACGGCAGCGTCGTCCGCATCTGCGCCGGCCCTGCCTTCGCGAGGCCAAGGCCAGCGGTCTTTATCTGTTCAGGGCTCAGCTCGACATGCGCTGCTTCACCGGCATGGTCTTCTTCGGCATGACCTGCTTCAGCATTGCTGGCGGTGGCAGATGCATCTTCGAGCCCGCTGCGTCCGCAGGCACCGATCAGCGCTGAGAGCAGCAGCAGGGTCAGAAGTCTGGTGTTCATGAGTGTCTCGATCCATTTGGAGGTGGGTTGGGTGAGATTGGAGAGCCAGTGGCACTAGAGCGAACCCGGCGTCAGTGGTGCATTGCCAAGGCGTTCGATCTCGGTCCGCAACTGATGGGCGTCGGTAGCGGCGTCAATCAGCGCGCCCTGTAGTTCCAGGTATTCGCGCTGCGCATCGACCAGCTCTAGATAGCTGTAGCGGCCCCGTTCATACGCGTATCCGGTTTCCTTCAGCGCCTCGTCACTGCGCGGCAGGATGTCGCTGGTCAGGCGGCTGGCTTCAAGTACGGCGTAGCTGAGTTCCTGATGCAATTGGAAAAGCGTGGCCTGCGCGCGGACCAGCGCAATCTGCCGATCAGCACCAAGCAAATCCCGGCGTGCCTGTGCCTCGGCCACAAGGCTTTCGGCGCGTCGGTCGGAAAACAATGGCAACGAGAACGAGGCCACCAGTGCCTGGTCATGTGAGTACTGAAGGCGGCGCACGCCGCCCGCCAGCGTGAGGTCCGGTCTGCGCGAGGAAGCTGCGAGCCGCAGCTCTGCGTCGCGCAACCGGGCTTCGGAGGCGAAGCGGAGAAAGTCCGGACTTGCGTTCAGTCTTCCCAACAGCTCGGTGTAGTCGCCGGTGGGTGGCAGACGGTAGAGATTGGCATCTACCGTACCAAAGGGGATACCGGCAATCACCGGCCGCGATTCGCCCCAGCTTGCCGCCAGTTGCTGGCGGGCTGCGTCGAGCCTGGCTGCTGCGCGTCGTTCCGCCAGCTCCGCACGATCCAGGGTAATGTGAGCGCGATCCAGCTCGGCGTGTGGCGACTTGGCGGCATTCACCCTTTTCTCTGTGGCGGCGACGGTCTGCTGCGCCAGGTCCCGGGCGATGCCAGCCAGTCGTAGATGCTCCTGACGACTGGCTGCTTCGATGAATCGACGGGTCACCTCGGCCAGTACATCGAGCTGACGGGCCTGACGTTCGACATCGAGCACACTCCGCCCGGCCTTTGCCGCGGCGATGCGCGCGTCGCGCTTGCCGCCGAGCTCGATGACCTGCGACAACGCAAGGGTGGCTTCAACAGACTCCGCGCCCCGGTATTCTCCGGAACCGAGCGCGTTTTCCAGATCCAGACTCAGTTCGGTAGCGGGGCGGAGTCCGGCCTGCCGGGTCCGGGCATCCTGGGCCTGGATCTGAAACTCAAAGCTGCGAAGTTCAGGATTGCCCAGCAAGGCAGCGGCAACTGCGCGCTCCAGGGTCAGGGGTGCTGTTGCCACGGGTTGCGCGGCGCCAGTTGGCGACTGAATCAGTGCCGCGAAGATGAAACATGCGCCAGGCGCGCATCGCAAGCGAAAAGCCATCTCGAACTCCCGGGATCACGGCACCGTCTGGGCGCCAGTTACCGGATGCAAGGGCAAAGCCCCTGAACAACCGGTAGGTCAGATCGTCAGCGGAAGCACGAGAGAGGTGGTCCACGCAAGGGCGGACTTGAATATCTCGGAAGGAGGTGAACGACGATTCGTCTGGAGACAAGTCCGAACGGATTAAACGTCTGGCTAAAGATCCACAGCAGCAGGGCGGCAACAAGGAAAACCGGAACAATATCCATGCCGGTATTGTCGGACCTGGTCATGGCGGATCCGGCAATCAGTACATCGGCGTCCTGGTGCGGAGCGTCGACGCCGGCATCAGTGTGGTGCTGACCGTAGTCATCAACATGCACTGTAACCGGCGGCTCGCCGCCGTCAAAACACAGGTGCAAATGAGCGCCGCTTCGCATCAACAGCAGCGTTACACAGAGCAGCATCAGCAGGCTGGTTTTGGCAAAGAACTTGAACACTGGCGGAAAATATCACACCGGGATTTGGCAAGCCATCCGTCAGCATGTGCCGTCATTTATGGAACTTCAGTCGCGGCGGATGACGTTGACCTCAATGCGGCCCTTCGGCCCGAATATCCACGAACCGATTCCGCTCACGATGCTGACAATCAGCGCGCCCCAGAAGGCCGACCAGAAGCCGGCGATATGGAAGCCGGACAGCAGCCAGGCAGCCAGTGCCAGCATTGCGCCATTCAATATCAGCACGAAAAAACCCAGCGTGACGATCGTCAGGGGCAGGGTCAGGATCATCAGCAGTGGCCGCACGAAGGCATTGAGGACCCCAAGCACGATGGCAGATGCAAGTAGCCAGGTGCCGCTGTCGAAGCTGATTCCCCCCAGCCAGATCTCGGCCAGCCACAGACCTGCTGCAGCGATCAGGGCACGAAACAGGAAATTATCCATGTGATTCTCCGGGTGGCGGCAAAGCCTGTCGTGCCTTGCGGGTGAGGCCTGCATCCGGAACGGCGGCAGGACCGCTCAAGTCAGTCTTCGGTAACTCCAAAAGCACGCGCAACCCCGGCGCATTATCGGCCAGGATCAATTCACCGCCGTGGTGGTGTGCGATCGCATTGACCAGCGACAGCCCGAGTCCACTGCCGGGAATGCCGGTGACGGTTGCGGTCCGATAGAAGCGGCCCAGTACCTTGCCGCGCTCGGACTCGGGCACGCCGGGACCCCGGTCACTGACGGCGATGGTCAGGAGGTCTCCTTCGTCGCTCATCTCCAGCCGTACCTCGGAGCCCGGCGGGCTGTACTTGATCGCATTATCGAGCAGGTTTGAAACTGCCTGGAAGATCAGGTCGCGGTCGCCGCGCATGTGGCCACCGGCAGTGCCCAGATGCACGGAGATTTCTTTCTCTTCGCCAACGGCTTGATAGAGTTCCCAGGCGTCATGCAACAGCGCACCGAGGTCAATATCAGTCCAGGCTTCATCATGGGTGCCGGATTCGATCCTGGCGATGCGTAGCAGCGCGCGAAAGGTTGCGAGCAGGTGATCGGCATCGGTGATGGTTTCGTTCAGCTCGTTACGGACCGTCTCGCTGATATCGGGATACAGCGCGAGGTTTTCGAGTCGGCCGCGCAGCCGCGTCAGCGGTGTACGCAGGTCATGGGCGATGTTGTCGGTGACTGCCCGCACACTGTCGATCAGTGAATCGATGCGGTCGAGCATCGCATTGAGATTGTCGGCGAGCTGGTCGAACTCGTCATTGATTCCCCGTACCGGCATGCGGCGCTGTAGCCGTCCCGCCATGATCTCGCGGCTGGTGCGGTTGATCGCGTCTACGCGCCGTGTCACGCTGGAACTCATCACGATGCCACCGACCAGAGCCAGCAGCAGGCCGATGGCCAGCGTCAGGATGTACACGCGATTGATCAGCTGCCGCGTGGCAATGAGCGTGGTCTGCTCTTTGGCGACCAGCAAGCGCTGCCCTTCACTGGCCTGCAGGACCTGTCCCTGAAAAGGTATGGGCTGGCCGTTCTGGTCACGCTGCGTAAAGTGATACCAGCCATCGGCATCCAGTTCACCGGCTGGCCACGCCGCCAGGTTGCCGAGTACCGGACGCTGGTCAGCCGTCGCCAGCAGGTAGAGCGTGGATCTCGACGGGTCGCGGGCGATCCGGTCGCGGATCACCGCTTCTACGCCAGGCCCGCCGGGCTGGCGGAACAGATCAGTCAGGCCGCGGATTTCGGCGCTGATCGTCGCGTTGGTCTGCTGTTCGAGATAGCCGTTGGTTTCCCAGTAGATATAGCCGACGAGGATCATCGCCGAGCTGCCGAAGATCCCCATGTACCACCACGCGAGCTGAAAGGTGGAGGTGCGGATCAGTCTAAGGGGATTCACTCAGCCTGTACCCGGCGCCGCGCACCGTATGGATGAGTGGCAGATCGAAGTCCTTGTCTACCTTGCGCCTGAGACGGCTGATGTGCACATCGATCACGTTGGTCTGCGGGTCGAAGTGATAGTCCCAGACGTTCTCCAGCAGCATGGTGCGTGTGACTACCTGGTCCCGGTTGCGCATCAGGTATTCGAGCAGCCGGAATTCTCGCGGCTGCAGCTCGATCTCCTTGCCAGCGCGATGCACTGCGCGACTGAGCAGGTCCACATGCAGGTCGGCCACCTGCACTTCCGTTACGGTTTCTGCGCCTTCGCGTACCGGACGCCGGGCGATGGCTTCGAGCCGTGCCAGGAGTTCGGCAAAGGCGAATGGCTTGCCGATATAGTCATCGGCTCCGGCCCTTAACCCCTTGACCTTGTCGTCCACCTCGCCGAGCGCACTCAGTATCAGCGTGGGCGTGGTGTTACCTGCAGCCCGCAGCGTCTTTACGATGCTGAGCCCGTCAATGCCGGGCAGCATGCGGTCGATGATCAGCGCGTCGTAGTTACCGCTGCCCGCCAGGAATTGTCCGTCCTTGCCGTCGGCACAGTGGTCGACGGTATGCCCGGATTCCCGCAACCCGCCGATGATAAAGCTGGCGACGCCGGGATCGTCTTCAATTACCAGGATGCGCATGCTGCCCATGATAGCCGGGACGGCCGGTCTGGTGGAGACCGGGTCAGTAAAACGCTCAGTTCCAGGGCTCCGACCGGGTTGTTAACAGGTGTAGCAGCGCAGTCTGGGAGTGCACGCCGGTCTTGTGAAAGATCCCTGCCAGGTGGGTCTTGACGGTGTTGGTGCTGATATTGAGCGCATCAGCGGCTTCCTGCGTCGACTTGCCGCTAACCAGGGTCTTGCAGAGCCGCGCTTCTGCCTTGCTGAGTGCATATCTCTTGATCAGGGCGGCTGACAGCTCGGAGTGAGAGTTACGCCGCGGCTCGTAAATCAACGCAAGACAGGCAGCCTGCTGCGGAAAATCAGCCGACCCGGTGTGCTGGCTTAGCGGCGAGAACACCAACCGCCAGGGCTGGGTTTCGCCATTGCGCGGGATGAGCAGCGGCACAGGCGGCGTTACCGGCTGACTCTGGCTGAGGGCAATCGCGTTCAGCAGTGCCGCGTCGAGTCGTGCCTGTGCCTGCGAGTCTGCGGTACGCAGCTGCCCGTTCTGCATCGCAAGCCCCTTGTCCTGCGAGAATATTGCCGCAGCGGTTTCATTGACGAGCAACGACCGCCCGCTGGCATCGAACACCACGATGCCATACCGCGTCATGTCGATTATCGAAGCCAGCAGCGCGTTGTTCTGGCGAATGCCGGTGATGCTCGTGTGCGCGCTGATGCTTCGGCACAGGTGTGGCAGCAGCACGTTGTTCAACAGATCGATATCCGCAGCGGAAAATGGTTCATCGTCGACGCTCCGGCCCAGCGACAGGACCCACGTCACTCCGTTGTGGTTGCCCAGAGAGGCAAACAGGAAATGCTCGAGTTGCCAGGGACCAGCCAGCTGCTGGTGAATCTCGGTCTGGTGGGCTGCATCCGGCGCAACGATGTCACTGCTCAGCCGGATGACACCAGCTGGCTGATCGCGCATTACCTGCAGGTAAAGGTCGTCGCCACCCGCTGACCAGCGTGGTGTGAAGGCCTGACTGAAGGATTCGTCGATGCCGCCAGCGATATGAAAGGATCTGGCCTGCTCTACATAGTCCATGTGATGGATCATGGCGAGCCGGGTCTGCATAAATGTGGCGGCAGCCTGGGTGAAATCGCGCCAGCCGGACGGCAGGAATGGCGCCTCGTAAGCGAGGCTGATTAGCCGTGAGACTTTTACTGGATCGGATGCTGGAGAGTTCGCGAACATCTGGCATGTTCCCTTGTGGCCAGAGCGGTTACACAGGCGACTTGCGATCGCCCATCCTTCCCCACGAAGTCTTTAACGGCGAAGGCCATTGAGCGCAGGCGAGCAGAGTGCTGTCAAGCAGTAGTGCGCGCCGCGACTCGTTCCAGCATCTGCCGGCGCGCCTCGATGTGATATGCAGTGTCATGCGCGGTAGCCGCGACGCTGGGGCGCCTCTGCAAGGCAGCCCGCCAGTCACGCAGTTGGCTGCAATCCCCGGGCAGGACGGCACCGGCCAGTTGCACGTACATGTCGAAGCGTTCGAGGAAAGGTGCAAACTGAATGTCCGCCAGGGAAAGCTCTGAACCGAAAAACCAGGGGCCGGATCCGGTCTTGCGCAGGCCCTCGTGTTCGATATGGCGCAGCACTTCCGCGAGCTTTTCCCGGTTGGCAGCCCGCTTGTCCGGGTCATCGACCTCCGACATCAGCCTGTGTGCAGCCGGCAGAAATCGGGTTTCGCAGTAGTCCATCCAGATGCGGGCCTGGGCCCGCAGGGCAGGGCTCTCCGGCATCAGTGCCGGCTGCGGAAAGGCCTCATCCAGGTACTGGTTGATGATCGAGGACTCATGAACCGTCACCCCTGCGTGACGCAATACCGGTACTTTCCCATACGGTGAAATGGTGGCAAACCAGTCAGGGCGGTTAAAGAGGTCGATCTCGATGATCTCGAAGTCGAGCTGCTTTTCCAGCAGCGTGATATGCGTACGTTGCGCGTAGGGGCAGGCCGCAAAACTGTAGAGTTCAATCGCCGACAAGCAGACGTCCTCCTTCAGGCGGCGAGATTTGCAGCCGCCAGAACTGCGGCATCAACAATACGCTGACTGAGCTGCATCTCGCCAGGCAGCACCGCGCGAGCGATGTCGCCGCGTCGGGCCGGCTTCCACAGCACGGTATCGGTTTTCAGTGCACCGCCAGTGCTGTCGCACACCAGGGCAACGTGAGGGCGGGCCGGCTGGTCAGCAGTCTGGCTGCGGACGATGCCCAGCCGGCCGTCGGCGAGCTGTACCCATGAACCGGTCGGATATACACCGAGTGTCTGAATGAAGCTTTTTACCAGCGCTGAATCAAACTGCCGGTCGCGCATGGAATTTATGAGCCGTATGGCATCGTGCGCAGCGAGCGCCGGACTGTAACTCTTATGCTGCAGCAAGGCGTCATAGGTGTCGACGATGCCGGCCAGCCGCGCACTGAGCGGCAGACGCGTACCACGAACGCCACGCGGATAACCGCTGCCATCGAGCCGTTCGTGATGGCCGAGTATGGCTTCTTCCAGGGTTTCAGAAATGGCTTCGGCGGCACGTACCATGTACAGCCCGTGTCGTACGTGTCGCTTGATGAATCGATGCTCGGAGCCGCTCAGGCGTGCAGGCTTGGCCAGGATCGTAATGGGCACGGAGATCTTGCCGATATCGAGCAGCAGCCCCGCGAGGGCCAGTTCGTTGAGCACCGTCCGCTCAAGGCCGATGCGGTGGCCGGCAATCGTCATGAGTACGGCTGAGCCGAGCGCGCGGCGGTACAGAAAGCCGACATGCAATTCGGTCGCAATCAGCCATGGCAGGGTGTCGCTATCCCTGAGTATGTTACTGACCAGTGCCTTGAGGGCCAGCCTTGGTGCGTCAAGCGTGATATGCCCGGAGCGTCGCGCTGCGCGTACCGTCGCATCCAGTACGTGCCCCGCTTCATGCAGCGCATGCCGGCTCCGGTCAAGGCTGGACAGCCGACTGCCAGGTTTCAGGATGCTCACGCGCGCAGTCAGGCCGGTGCTGAACAGTTCGTTTTCGCTGTGCTCGGAAAGCGCCGGATCGACATACACATAGCTGCAGATGCGGCCCAGGGCCTCTACCTGGTCTGCCGTGCTGAGCAGAAACCCATGCGTGTGAAATGGCGTCTGCAACCACGGTCGATCAAGCTCCGCGACATACATGCCGAGCTGCAGCTGACTGCAGTCAACCGGAATTAACTGCGCTGAAAACGCTCCTGCCATTTTTCTTTTTCTTGTTAAGGCCTGCACACTCTAACAGCAGGCCAGCGTCCGGAACTGTGACGGGCTGCACAGCCTTTCCGGCTGTGTTGTGCAGCCGGCGATCGTCCACGCCCTTATGGTGAATGAAGCGGCGCCAGAGATTGAAGGTAGACCGCAATCGCGCGGCGATCGGGCCCTGTCAGCTGACTGGTATTGTCATCGATCACCTTGCTCATCGAAGAACCAGCAAAGTCGCCATCCGGCAGCATACCCATTTCGAGAAACAGTGTTATATCGTCGATCGTCCACTGGCCGATCCCGTTTTCGCGGTCCTGGCGAATACCGGGAATCTTCTCGTCGTCGGGGCCGTCCGGGTTGCCGGCCAACTCGCGCGAATCATCGCGTGCACCCATAAGATTGCGTGGCGTATGACACTCACCGCAATGGCCAAGATGGCGCACCAGGTAGGCGCCGCGGTTCCATTCCGCATCCCGTGCGTGGTCAGCCTGAAAGGGCTGCGCATCAAGAAACAGCAGGTTCCAGACCAGCATCACCCAGCGCGAGCGCAGATACCAGGGCAAGTCGTGTGCGGGCACCGGGTTATGAACCGGCGGCAGGCTGCGCAGATAAGCGCTGATTGCCAGCACGTCGTGATCGTTTATTCCCGCATAGGCGGGATAGGGAAACACCGGGTAGTAGGGACTGCCATCCGGCGCCCGGCCGTGCCGGAGCGCGGCCTCGAAATCACCGTCGGTCCAGCCACCGATGCCGGTTTTTTTATCGGGTGTCAGGTTTGGCGAGTTGAAAATCCCGAACGGGGTTTCCAGACGACGGCCACCGGCAAGCGGCACCGCATCCGGGCGATCGGCTGTATGACAGCTGATGCAACCGCCGGCATGGACGAGATAGCGGCCACGGTCAATCTGTTCGGCAGTCGCCGATGCCGCCAAGCATGTTGCAGTGCTTAGGCACAGCAGTAGCAGCGCGACAAAAACCCGGGACTCCGTACGGAGTCCCGGTCGCATGGCCATTACTTCTTTTCTTTCCGGTAGCGGTCGTGACAGCCCTTGCAGCTTTCGCCGACAGCCTTGAAGGCTTTCATGGTTGCCGCCTTGTCGTTGGCTGCGACCGCATCACGAAGTTCTGCCGTCGACTTTTCTACAGCTGTAAGCAGTTGCGCGAATTTATCCTGCTCCTGCCAGATCAACGGCAAGGCATCGGTATCGCCCGTGTCTGAGCCTGCCGGAAATACGTCCTTGATCTCGGTTCCCATCGCCGCCAGCGCCTCGACGTGGGCACGCAGGTGGTCCGGGTGCTCGACACGACCGAAGTTGATCAACGAGAAGGCACCGGTGTGGGCGCCCATGGCTGACATTACCGCCTTTCTATACTTGATCGCATCGGCGGGTGCTGTGGCGCTGAAGCTGTTGCCGGCGAATGCGAGCGTGGCAATCGTGAGGAGGGTGGTCAGGCTGCGATGTTGCATGTGGGTACCTCTATTTGCTGTTGGTCGGACAATGGTTGTCCATGGGGGTGAGTTGGCCGCCGATGACAAGAGCCGTGACAATCAGGCTGCCATCCGCGCAGCGTGTCATGACGGCGCTGACATCGACTGCGTAGGGATTCTGGCTGTTGCCCGGTTTCTGAGCGTCAAAGTCCTTGTAGACACGCAGGTTAAGCGGCGACTGTGTCTCCGTAGCGGTCTCCGCTGCAGGCGCGCCCGCTTCCGGTTTTGACTGTTTCGCAGTATCGAGTTTCCAGCGGTTTGCGTCCATGACCGGTGCTGTCTGCGCGGTAGCAGCGCCAGCCATCAGCAACAGGAGCGGTACCTGGAGGTAAAGGCATGTCACGGCGTTACAGCTGCCTGTGCTGCAACAGCCGGCGTTGCGAGCCAGGTCTGCATGTCTTTTGCAACTGCGGTGCCGGCTTCTTCTGCGGCCATATGCCCGATGCCCGGATAGGTGATGACGGTGACCTCGGGCGCATTTGTCAGCATCTTGCGCAGCTCTTCGGCTTGTTCAACCGGCGCCTGGGGGTTCTTTTCTCCCCACAGGATCAGCGTCGGAACACGGATTGCAGCGGTGACCTTGACGATGTCCGCACTCGAGTAGCTGCGCAGCCGGGCAAGGATCGCTGCCCGCTGTCCTTCAAGCATCCACATGTCGTACCACTGGTCGATGAGCTTGTCGTTCACTTTCGAAGGGTCGCCGAAGCGCGAAGTCAGCATGAACTTTGCGAGCGCGCGCGGCGTGATGTACTTGAGGATATCCGCAGCCTTCGGGACAGTCCGTCCTGCGCGCTGCATGGACCGGCCTTCGAGCGAGCCGGGGCTAAGCAGGATCAGTCGCTCTACCCGTTCGGGATGTGCCGCGGTGTAATGCAGGGCGACGGTGCCACCGAGTGAGGTACCGCCGATCGAGAAGCGTTTCAGCTGGAGTGCATCGACGAAACGGCTGGTCAATTCGACCGTACGCTCAAGACTATAGTCGCCTGACGGATCTGGCCCGGTCAGCCCATGGCCGGTCATGTCGAAGCGCAGGACGCGATGCGTCTTCTTTAGCGATTCGACTGCGTCGTCCCAGCTCAGCAGGCTGGCGAAATTGGCATGGATCAGGACGATGGGTGGGCCGCTGCCTTCGTCGCGGTAATGAATGCGGACTCCGTCCACGTTGAGGAACCGGGATGCCGCGTTCGCGTATTTCGCCTCGAGTACTTCGGCAGGGACATCGCGATAGATCCAGGCGCCAATCAGAAAGGCGATGCAGCCAGTGACGAAAATGGCGCCGAGGCCATAGCCAAAATATCGCAACCACCGCATCAGGCATCTCCTGTCGGCGAACCCGGGTCAGTGACCGTTCGGGGTACAGTGAGGCAACAGTGTTGCACGTGCCATGGGCAAAAAAAAACGGGGGCTGCGTCAGCAGCCCCCGTCTCGTCCAGCATGTCGAGTCTGGATTACTTAGCTGCAGTGGCGTCAGCAGCGGCGCTAGCAGCGTCTGCAGCAGCCCCAGCAGCGTCAGCAGCAGCGCCGGCAGCGTCGCTAGCCGCATTAGCCGCATCAGCCGCATCAGCGGCAGCGGCACCAGTGGCGTCTACTGCTGCACCAGCGGCATCAGCAGCAGCAGCAGCAGAGTTTGCATCGCCAGCAGCGTCAACTGCCTGCGCAGCGCTATCCATCGCGACGTCAGCAGCTTCGGTCGCCTCTTGGGCAGCTTCTGTCGCCTGTTCGGCGGGCTTGCCACCGCAGCCGGCAATCATCAGCAGTGCAACTGGCAAACCAAGCCATGCTTTACGGATCGTAGTGCTCATTTAATCATCCTCCTGTATCCACAATATTCAACGCCCAGATTCAGGCGAAGAAACTTCCGCCTGATATCGGCAAGCTGGTTCCAGGACACCCCCTGTAAACGCAACATTGCCGAAACCGGTTCCCATCCCATTGCTGCCATTCAGAATTTTTTTGATGAAGGCCCGGGCGACTCCCGCCGACAACCCGCATCTGCCTCTGTATGACAACCTGAAGCCTGCTGAGAGCCGGCAGGCGCGCGTAGCATACACCAATGATTGCTGAATTCATCGACGGGGCAGCGGCAGCCGGTTGCCCGGAAAGTTGACGGCATGCGCCTGTGCCGGTCATCATAGCGACGCTGTGTCGGTAAAAGTCCATGCCCAGAATTGAAGCCGCCAATATTGAAGAACATGTCCGTCTGCAGACCGGGCGGATCCTCGCTGCCGCAACCCAGTTGTTTCGCGAACTTGGTTACCGCGGTACCGATATGGAAGACATAGCCCAGGCTGTCGGACTGGCGCGCAACTCCCTGTACCGCTACTACCCCAACAAGGATCACATCCTGCTGGCCTGCGTGCTCCGCGACATGGTGCCTTTTGTTGAAGAACTGAAGTCACTGGAGGCCCGGTATCCCGATCCACTGCCGCGTATCAGCGCATGGCTGGATACCCAGATCGAGATAGCCACGAGTCCTGCGCACGCCACGATGGAGCTCATGGGCGAGATCCGGGAAGCCGCGCCGGAGCTGCGCAAGCAGATTATCGCCCTGCACAGCCTGCCGAATGCGGTGCTGGAAGGCGCGGTGACCGAACTGCTGAAAGGCAAACGCCGCGACGTGCAACTGGTGACCGTGTTGGTTGCTGGCATGGTGGAGGCAGCGTCGCGGCAGGCGATCAGACAAGGTAACAAGGTGGCCATAAAGCGCGAACTGCGCCGTATGGTCGAGAGCGTCCTCATTAACTGACAGGTCCCGGAATCCGATGAACATCGACGCAAAACAACGTAACAAGGTCCTGCTGCTGCTGTTTGTCGGCGTGCTGATGGGGGCCCTTGATATCGCCATCGTCGGACCGGCGTTTCCGGCAATCCAGTCCGAGTTTGTTGTCGACAGCCGGCATATGGCCTGGATCTTCAATATTTACGTGCTGGTCAGCCTGATCAGTACGCCGCTCATGGCCAAGCTCTCCGATCGCTTTGGCCGACGCAGTATCTACATCCTCGACGTTGCGCTGTTCGTTTCCGGCTCGGTGGTCGTTGCCATGGCGCGCAGTTATCCGATGATGATCGTTGGCCGTGCTGTCCAGGCCTTGGGTTCGGGCGGTATCCTGCCGGTTGCTGCCGCCGTGATTGGCGATACGTTCCCCCCCGAGAAGCGCGGCGGTGCGCTCGGGCTGATCGGCGCCGTATTCGGCATAGCATTTCTGGTCGGGCCAGTGCTGGCGGGCTTCGTGCTCAAATACGGAACCTGGCACTGGCTGTTCCTGATCAATTTGCCGATTGGCCTGATATTGATGGTCGCTGCGGCGCGTATGCTCCCCGCGACCCGGCCTGCGCAGCGCAAGCCCTTTGATTTTAAGGGTGTGCTGCTGATGAGCCTGATTCTCGGTCCGCTCGCTTTCGGCATCACCGGGCTCGACCGGAGTCTGCCGATGATGGGCATGGGTGAGCCACTGATCGGCGGCGCCATCATGCTGGGGCTGGTACTCATACCGCTGTTCTGGGGCAACGAAAAGCGGGCTGCAGACCCGGTGCTGCAACCGCGACTGTTCAGTTCAAAACAGATGAACATCGCCGGCTTGCTGTCGATCGGTACCGGTATGGCAGAAACCAGTGGCGTGTTTCTGCCCTCGCTGGCGGTCGCTGGCCTGGGCATGACGGCTCATGAGGCGAGTTTCTGGATGATCCCGACGGTGATCGCGCTGGTCATCGGTTCGCCGCTTGCTGGCCGTTTGCTCGACCGCATCGGTTCAAAGGTGGTCGTGCAGGGTGGTCTGCTGATGGCCGCTGTCGGGTTTTTCATGTTCGGTATTGCAGGTACCAACATGATCTTTTTCGTACTCGGACAGGTCCTGTCCGGCTTTGGGCTCTCGGCACTGCTGGGTGCCCCATTGCGCTATGTGGTGCTCAACGAAGCGGGTGCCGAGCAGCGCGGTGCTGCGCAGGGGCTGCTGAGCGTGATGCTCTCGATGGGACAACTCAGCGGTGCGGCCCTGGTCGGCGCCATAGCGGCATCTTACGGTTCGGACAATCCGCAGGGTTTCCAGCAGGGTTTTATTGCCATTGGCGTGGTGATGACGGTGATGACGCTGCTTGCCCTGGGTCTCAAGAACCGGGCTGCGGAGCGCGCCAACAGCGCCGTCGTCAGCGCCTGAGGCGAAACGTGGCAGTCAGCCAGTTGCCGGCCGCGTAGACCAGCAACAGCAGCATTGCGAGTTGCCCGGCCATGACGCAGGCCAGCTTCAGTCTTTTGGCCAGCACCAGCAGGACCGGTAACCAGCCGGTCTCTGCCGGGTAAAGGCTGATGGCACTCAGCGCGGCGATATTTTCCAGCCAGTCGAAGGCGGTTCCGAGCATGAACACGGGCAGCAGATTCCGCGCCGTGAGCACTGCATACCATTTCGGCAGACTGTTGCGTAGCGCAAATGCTGCCGTCGCCGCGATGAACAGGCCGGCCGAAAAAGGAAAGACATAGTCGATCAGCGTGAAGACATGGTAGAGCTCGCGAGCCGTGTCTGTGTAGGTGGCGATCTGCGGGTAAACCTCCGCAGTCGAGAGCCCGTTCTGCAGGTCGAAGGGCGGGTTGCCGCCCGCGTGGGCTGGAAACCGCTCGCCGATTCGTAGCAGCGACAGCAGTGAGCCGACGAACAAAACGACCACGCCAAGGTAGAGCCACCAGGTTCGCGATGTACGGATTACCAGATTCTGCAGGCGGCTCAGCACACTGAAGTCCTCCGTCCCTGGCGCGATGATGCCTGTCCGGTACAGATGCCTCAATCGATGCGGCTATACTTTTTCCGTATCCGCGAGGTAGAGGTGTGTTGATGGCTTACTGGCTGATGAAGTCCGAACCCTCGGTGTACAGCATCGATGACCTGCAGCGGGATGGCAGCACAGACTGGACCGGCGTGCGTAATTACCAGGTACGCAACATGTTCCGCGACGACTTCCGGAGCGGTGATCTGGCGTTTTTCTACCATTCAAGCTGCGCAGAGCCCGGGATCGTCGGCCTGATGACGGTGTCTGGCCAGGCCTGTCCTGATCCTGGCCAGTTTGATTCCCGGTCAGAATATTTCGATGTGCGGGCGCAACCCGACAAGCCGGTCTGGCTTTCGGTGGAGATGCGCTTCAAGCAGAAATTCACCACTGTCCTGACGCTCGATAAGCTGCGCCAGTACGCGGCGCTTGCAGATCTCGCGCTGCTGCGTCGGGGTAATCGCCTGTCGGTAATGCCCGTCACGCCGGCGGAGTGGCGCTTCATGCTCGGTCTCGCCAGGCAGAAGAAATAAGCCGGTCGGCTGCCGGATGCAGGGCTGTTACGCGGGATTTTTCCGGCGGCTCTCGTCGAGTATCTGCTGACGTACTGCACTGATTTCCGTCGTCCGCGATGCTGGCGCCGTGGCGCTGCAGGCAGGCGTACGCGGACAGGCATTGCTGCGCGGACAAATCACGCTGGCCGGTGACTCCAGCGCCTCGCCGACCCAGGCGATATTGAGCACTCCCCCAACCGCGCGGATTGCACTCGCGGCACTTGCTGGCACTGTGGCTGTGCCGCTGCGACGGCGGCAGACCTGGTGGATTTCCTGCACGATGGCTTCAGCGTCAAAACCCTGTGACTCCAGTGCTGGCACCAGATCGATACCTACCGAGAGCACATGCGGATTGCCCGCCATGTCTCTGGTGCGCAGCGAGTGACAGCAATAGAGCAGCGCACGTTCACCGTCGATGAGTACAGAAATCTGCGCCGCCGGCTGCAAGTTCTTGCCCCCGTCCAGCATCCGGAACACCGCCCAGTGCGGGCAGGGGTCGGAGACCATGGCGAAATTTCCCCACGGCAGCGGTATGCCATTGCCGCGATACACGGCACGCAGATAGCCCGGCGGATAAGCATCGAAGAAATGCCAGTGTCGATAGGGCGACACGGCAGTCATCCGGCGCATGACGACCGCGGGCGTCAGTTCCAGCTTGCTGCAGGCCTCGACACGATAACTCTCGCGCGTGAGGAAACGCCGGAAGTCGCGCTTCGGGCACAAAAGCGCGCCGGCGAAGAAGCCGCACTCGAAGTCTCGCCAGGCAGAAAGCACGTCCTGAACGTTCATACCGCCGGTGTTCTGCGCGGTGCCAGTCGGGCTGCCACCCATTTCACCGCCTGTGGCATGCGCTGACTTCAGCCCGTCTCCGCCGTGCAGGATCTTGTGCGCCAGGTGAGAGGCGAGGTCGAATTTCAGGCGGGCAGGATCCTTCTGCAGTTCGCGATTGGCGTAGACGGTGCCGGGCGCCTCATAGAAAGAGCGCATCATGCTGCGTACCTCACGATCATTGTCGCGTGCCAGCAGCGGCTTGCGATCGAACCATTGCACCTTTACGCCGTGGCGTTTGCAAAGGTGCAGCAGGTCATCGACCGTCAGCGGAAAGCGCCGTTCACCGATCTCCTCGGCAGAGCGTTCCAGATCCGGAAAATCGTTCTGCGCCATCTCCTGATAGGAGCGGATCAGCAGATGAGCAAACTGCTGGCCTGTCGTGCCTGTCTGCGCCAGGAGTTCGGGGATAGCTGCTTCAAGCAGTTCGCGGGAAAACAGAAAACCCGGCTCAAGCGGAATTCTCGCCGCGCCGCCCTTGATCTTGTCGCGCGGCGTGGCCTCGATTTCCGGATTCTCGTCGAGAAACCACTTTGCGTCTTTCTGGAACACGGAGGCCAGTAGTTCCAGCAGTGCGGCCGAAGGAATCCGTTGCCCGGTCTCGATCATGCTCAGGTAGGAGACGGACGGCGCCAGGTCTGCATCGAGCTGGATGCACCGGGTGGAGAGGTCCTGCAGCGTCAGTCCGTTCCGCTTGCGCAGACTGCGGAATTTCGCGCCGAGGAAGTGGCTCTTTCTGAGCAGAGTGGACATAAGTCAGGTGTGAAATTTACACAGTGAAATTTTCGATGTGAAATTTTCGTCTGCGTCCATCGTAAGCTCCGTCCATGGATACAGCAAGCCACACCGACAGCATCATCACGCCGCAGGCCATGCGGCTGGTCACCGAACTGCAGCGCCGCTTCAATCCCCGCCGGATGGAGCTGCTGGCCGCGCGCCAGAAGCGACAGGCCGCCATCGATGCCGGCGCCATGCCGGACTTTCTGCCCGACACAGCGGTCATACGCGCCGCCGACTGGCGAATTTCACCGGTGCCTGTCGATCTGCAGGACCGGCGGGTTGAAATCACCGGTCCGGTCGAGCGCAAGATGATGATCAATGCGCTGAACTCTTCGGCGCTGGCCTTCATGGCCGATTGCGAGGACTCCTGTGCGCCAACCTGGGACAACATCGTTCAGGGCCAGCAGAATCTCAAGGACGCCGTCGACCGCACCATCAGCTACGCCGACCCCGTAAGCCAGAAACACTACCGGCTCAATGACAAGATTGCGACGCTGATCGTGCGGCCGCGCGGCTGGCACCTGGTTGAGAAACACATATGCATAGACGGTGAGCCGGTATCGGCTTCGCTATTTGATTTCGGCGTCTTCCTAGCGAACAACCACGCGTCGCTGGCGCGTCACGGTACCGGGCCGTACTTCTACCTGCCGAAGATGGAAAGCCATCTCGAAGCGAGACTGTGGAACGATGTCTTCGTCGCGGCGCAGGAACATCTGGGCATGCCGCAGGGGACGATCAAGGCCACCGTATTGATCGAGACAATCCTCGCGGCATTCGAGATGGATGAGATCCTCTACGAGTTGCGGGAACATTCGGCCGGGCTGAACTGCGGACGGTGGGACTACATCTTCAGCTTCATCAAGAAATTCCGTAACCGGCCTGATTTCATGCTGCCTGATCGCAGCACGGTGACGATGGATCGTCACTTTCTGAAGTCCTATGTGGATCTGCTGATCCGCACCTGCCATCGGCGTGGTGCCCATGCGATGGGTGGCATGGCAGCACAGATCCCGGTGAAGAGCGACCCGGCCGCCAACGACGCGGCGATGGCCCGCGTACGAGCGGACAAGCTGCGCGAAGCGCGTGCCGGGCACGATGGCACGTGGATCGCGCATCCCGGTCTCGCGGCTGTCGCTCTGGAAGCTTTTGCCACAGTCATGACCGGCCCAAACCAGTTACAAGTCAGCCGTGAGGATGTTGCGGTGACCGCCGCCGATCTGCTGCGCGTTCCAGACGGGCCGATTACCGATGAGGGACTGCGTCACAACATCCGTGTTGGCCTGCAGTACCTCGAGGCCTGGCTCGGCGGGCAGGGCTGTGTGCCGCTCTATCACCTGATGGAAGACGCCGCGACCGCTGAAATCTGTCGCGCGCAGATCTGGCAGTGGCTGCGACACGGCGCGCATACCAGCGATGGCCGGGCTGTCACGATTGCGCGATTCGACACGTCCCTGCAGGAAGAACTGCGGGTTATCGCCGGCGAAATCGGTGCAGACCGCTTCAAGGCGGGGCACTTCGATACCGCTGCACAGATGTTCGCCACGATGATCCGTGCCCCTGATTTCGATGAGTTCCTGACGCTGCCAGCCTACGAAAGACTTTCCTGAGCCCGATTCAACCCGTTTGAGGATTTCGCCATGAGCAATCGCACCAATGCAGACCAACTCCGGCGCGACTGGGCAGACAGCCCACGCTGGGCCGGCATCACGCGTCCCTACTCGGCAGAAGAGGTGGTTCGCCTGCGTGGTTCGGTACAGGTCGAGCACACGCTGGCCCGGCTCGGCGCTGAAAAGTTCTGGCGCCTGCTGCACACCGAGACCGTGGTGTCTGCGCTGGGCGCGATGACCGGCAACCAGGCGGTCGAGGAAATCCAGGCCGGGCTGAAGGCGATCTACTGCTCGGGATGGCAGGTGGCTGGTGACGGCAACAGCGCTGGTGAGATGTATCCCGACCAGAGCCTGTATCCAGTCGACTCGGTGCCCAAGATGGTCGAGCGCATCAATAACGCACTGCTGCGCACTGACCAGATCCATCACATGCAGAATGACGAGCGCATCGACTGGCTGGCGCCAGTCATCGCCGATGCGGAAGCGGGCTTCGGTGGCAACCTGAATGCCTTTGAGTTGACCAAGTCGCTGATCCGCGCCGGTGCTGCCGCAGTTCACTTTGAAGACCAGCTGTCCTCGGCCAAGAAGTGCGGGCACATGGGCGGCAAGGTGCTGGTGTCGACGCAGGATGCGATCAACAAGCTGGTGGCGGCCCGCTTTGCAGCCGACGTGATGGGTGTGCCGACGGTGCTGGTGGCCCGCACCGATGCCGATGCGGCGAACCTGCTGCAGGCTGATTTTGACAGTCGCGATGCACGTTTCCTGACCGGCGGTCGAACCGAAGACGGATTCTTCGAGGCGCGCGCGGGTATCGAGCAGGCAATCGATCGTGGCCTGTCCTATGCGCCCTATGCTGACCTGATCTGGTGCGAGACCTCAAAACCGGATCTGGCCCAGGCCGAGCGTTTTGCAAAGGCGATCCATGCGAAATATCCGGGCAAGCTGCTGGCCTACAACTGCTCACCGTCCTTCAACTGGCGTGCCAACCTGCCGGTCGAGCGGCTGCGGGACTTCCGTGAGCAGCTTGCGGCGATGGGTTACCGTTTCCAGTTCATCACGCTGGCCGGCTGGCATGCGCTCAACCTGTCGATGTTCGAACTGGCCCGGGCCTACCGGCAGGATGGCATGTATGCCTACTCGGATATGCAGGAACGCGAGTTTGCCAACGAAGTGCATGGTTTCCGTGCCGTGCGGCATCAGGCCTTCGTGGGCACCGGTTACTTCGATGCGGTGCAGACGGTAATTTCTGGCGGCGGCTCGTCGACCACGGCGATGGCTGGCAGTACCGAAACCGAGCAATTTCGGGCTGCAGGCCACTGAGGCCAGCGTGTACGACGGTGACCCGGATGAGGGCGATGGACGGCAGTAATCATGACGCTGCCGTCCACGCGCTTGCTGTTCGCGCTGCTGCGGCGATCTGTACTGCATTCGAAGCTTACAACGACAGTTTCCGCAGTATCACGCAGCGCGCGCAGCGGCGCTTCGAGATGCGCGAGTGGCAACTCGGCCAGCGCGATGCGGTCGAGCGCATCGAACTCTACGACCATCGCGTGGAACGATGTCTGGCCGGACTCGTCGGCACGCTGGGCCGCTACATTGCTGAAGAAGCCATCTGGAATGCAGCGCGGACGGAGTTCTCCCGGCTGACAACCGATCGCCCGGATCGCCATTTCTACGCGACGTTTTTCAATTCCCTGACGCGCAAGGTCTTCGCGACGATCGGTGTGAATCCCGCCGTGGAGTTTGTCGCCGAAGCCGATGATGCGGGACACAGTGCGGCCCAGGTTCTGGAAGTCAGTCTGCAGGGCGGGCTGGTGCCGGGACTGGAAGCCTTGCTGGCCGGATTGCCGTGGTCGGGGCAACTGCATGATGCAGCCCGCTCCGCACAGTTCATCGCTGAGGAAATACAGGGCGTGCTGAAGGTGCGCGGACTGGAGACGCAGCTCACCCGGCTCGAGGTACTGGAGCCGGTGTTTTACCGGGCCACCCGTGCCTATGTGGTTGGCAAGATCTGTGCTGAGGGCTGGACCTTTCCGCTGGTCATTGCCTTTGCACATCCGGAGTCGGGGATCGTCGCCGATACGGTGATGATTTCGGATTACGAGCTGCGTCCGCTGTTTGGCTTCTCACGTTCCTATTTTCATACGGACCTTGTCGCAGTTGAGCCGGTCGTACGCTATCTCTGCTCGATCATGCCGGGCAAGCCCGTTGATGAGCTGTATGCCGTACTCGGCCGGGCAAAACAGGGCAAGACCGAGCGCTATCGCCGGCTGTTCCGTCACCTCGCTGCATCCACCGACCTGTTTGTACATGCCGAAGGCGTACGCGGCATGGTGATGGTCGTATTTACGCTCAACTCCAGCGACCTGGTATTCAAGGTCATCCGCGATCACTTCGATTTCCCGAAGACGACATCACGTGCAGAAGTGATGGAAAAGTACCGCTTCGTGTTCCGTCACGACCGGGTCGGGCGTCTGGTCGATGCGCAGGAGTTTCGCCGTCTGCGCTTTCCGCGTGAGCGTTTTGCACCGGAGCTGCTTGCAGAGTTGCTGAATTCTGCCGCGCAAAGTTGCCGCCTCGATGGCGATGACCTGATCATTGATCTTTGCTATCTGGAGCGCCGTCTCAAGCCACTGGATGTCTACCTGCGTGAAGCCGAGCCTGCCGAAGCACGCCGGGCGATTCGCGACTACGGCCAGGCGATCCGCGATCTGGCGCTCAGCAATGTCTTTCCAGGTGACCTGCTGCTGAAGAACTTTGGTGTATCCCGGCATGGCCGGGTGATCTTCTACGACTATGACGAGCTGTGCCTGGTGACGGAATGCCGGTTCCGGGACCTGCCAGCTGCGCGCGATTATGACGATGAGATGCGCGCCGAACCGTGGTTCTATGTGGGGCCGGACGATGTGTTTCCGGAGCAGTTTCTCGAGTTCCTTGGTCTGCGCGGCGAGTTGCGCGATGAATTTCTGCACTATCACGCGGCATTGCTGGATGCAGATTACTGGCGCCGGCTGAAGGCCGCGCACGTTGCAGAGGCGCATCTCGAGGTCGTGCCGTACCAGCGACGGGAGATTTCGCATATTCTAGCGACCCCCTGACCTTCGCTCGTCGGATCACAAGAACTACAGGAGCTTCTCTGTGGCTGCTTCCCTGCCGCGGGATCGTCTGATCCTGCTGGTTGGCCTCATTACTTATGGAATGGGCCAGTCCCTGCTCTTCGTCATTTTTGCGCCGCTGGCCCGTCAGCTCGGCATCGAAGAATGGCAGCTCGGTTTCATCATTGCTGCCTCAAACGTCATGCTGGCCTTCTCTGCACCGCGCTGGGGTACGGCCAGCCAGTCCATGGGCCGGCGCACTGTTTACCTGATCGGACTGGGTGGTTACACGCTGGGCTATGCAGCGCTGGCGCTTGGTGTGCAGGCCGGGCTGTGGGGCTGGATTTCGGCCGGTCGGCTGTTCGTCCTGCTGCTCGTTCTGCGCCTGGCTTATGGCCTCGTCGTTGGTGGCGTCAGTCCGGCAGCGACAGCGTACATTGCCGATACCACCGACGAGAGTTCGCGCGCCCAGGGCATGGCGCTGGTCGGCATGTCGGGTGGTCTGGGTACGATCCTCGGTCCGGCCTTTGGCGGCGCGCTGGTGTTTATCAGTCCGGTCTTCCCGATGTATGCGGCGGCGATGCTGGCCGCAGCGGCAGGAGTCTGGGCCTGGGTTGGCCTGCGTGAACCGGTGCGTCATGTGCAGCGTGGACCGACGCCGAAACTGCGCATCCTCGATCCGCGCATCCTGCCCTATCTGGTGGGCTGGTTCGTGGTGTTTGGCGTTTTTACCGGCATCCAGACCATCACCTCCGGTTTTATCGCTGACCGCTTTGGCCTGACCGAAACGGTCGAGATTCAGCACACGATGATGGTTGCGCTGCTGGCGATGGCCTTTGTGACGGTGTTCGTGCAGGCGGTTGTGCTGCAGCGCTGGAAGACCACGCCGGCGACGATGCTGAAGATCGGCTTTGGTGTCATGGTCGTGGCCTTGCTGGTCATCGCTTACGGCCCGGGCGTCATGGCCTTGTACTTCGGCTACGCGCTGTTCGGCTTCAGTTTTGGCTTTTGCGCTCCGGCGCTGAACGCGGCCGGCAGCCTCAGCGTGACGACAGAGGAGCAGGGTGCGGTAGCCGGTCTGCTCGCTGCTGCGCCGACTGTCGGCATGATCTTCGGTCCGATCCTGTGTGGCCTGGTTTACAGCGTCATGCCCTCGGCACCGATGCTCGGCGGCGCACTGCTGACCGCACTGGTCTGGCTCTGGTTCATGTTCATGAAGGTGCCGCAGCTGGCCCGCGCGACCTGATCGTTCGGTGTGGCCTGGGCTAGCGGGCCCGCAGCAGTCGCATACCGTTCAGCGTCACGATCAGCGTTGCACCCACGTCGGCCAGCACGGCGAGCCAGAGGCTAGCGATGCCGGGAATCGCAAGCCCCAGTATGGCGAGCTTCAGCACCAGGCTCAGCGTGATGTTTTGTTGCACGACGCTGCGCGTCTGCCGGCTCACGCGCAGCACCAGCGGAATGCTGCGCAGATCATCCTGCATCAGTACGATATCGGCTGTCTCCATGGCCTGTGCTGTGCCGCCACCACCCATCGCTATGCCGATATCGGCCTGCGCGAGCGCCGGCGCATCGTTGATGCCGTCACCGATCATGGCCACAGTGCCTTCTGTCTGTAGCTGCCGGATCACGCGCAGCTTGTCTTCGGGCAGGAGACCGGCCCGGATCTCGTCCAGTCCACCGATCTGACTGGCGACTGATTCAGCCACGTTGCGATGATCGCCAGTCAGCATTACGGTCTTCATGCGCGAATCCAGCGCATGCAGTTCAGCCAGTACGGCGCGACTTTCCGCGCGCGGCTGGTCTTCTACGCCGATGAAGCCGAGCATGCCGTTGCCGCGTCCGACGAGCATCACGGTCTTGCCGGAAGACTGCATGGCTGCAGCGCTGTCGCAGATGGCTTCGACGCAGTTGTTACCGTGTGCGAAGAGTGCATGGGTACCGACCGAGATGCGTTCACCCGATATTTCGCCAGAGACACCACGCCCGACGTGCGCAGTGATGCCGGTGGCCTGCGGGAAGCGACCGGACACGCCCATGGCCTGCGCCGAGGCGACAACTGCCTGCGCCAGCGGATGCTCGGAGGCCTGCTCGACCGCCGCAGCGATCGCGACGACTTCCTCACAGATATTGCAGTCGTTCGCGGCAACCGCTGCGTGCCGGCAGCCGCGGCCCAGGATACTGGTCACTGCCGGGTGACCGACGGTCAAGGTGCCAGTCTTGTCGAAGGCGATGATGTGCACGCTGGCCATGCGGTCGAGCTGGGCGCCACCCTTCACCAGCACGCCGAGCGCAGCAAGCCTCGTGAGCGCGCTGACCACTGTGACCGGTGTGCTGATAATGAGTGCGCAGGGGCAGGCGATGATCAGCATCGCGAGTCCGCGATAGAGCCAGCCGTGCGTGCCATCGGGCATATCAAGGAATGGCTGTCCGAATACGAGTACCGGAATGGCGACGATCAGCGCCGCCAGCGCGCAGACCAGCGGCGTATACCAGCGTGCAAACCGGTCGATGAAGCGCTCTGCCGGCGTGCGTTCGGCCAGCGCCTTCTCCACCATGCTCGCGATCCGCGCGACAGTGGAATCACCGGCGACGCGCAGGACGTTGATAGTTAGCGCACCCGAACCATTGACGGTGCCGGCCAGCACTTCGTCACCGACACCGCGGTCCACCGGCATGCTTTCGCCGGTGACAGCCGCCTGGTTGATGCTCGAACTGCCGTCGATGATCTGGCCATCCAGCGGGATCCGTTCGCCGGGCTTCACCAGAATGCGCGCGCCGATCGCCACCGACGAGGTGGGATGACGCCTCTGGTGATAGTGGACGGCGGGTGCGTGCTGCTGGCCGTGATCGTCGTGGTTACAGTCCGCACCGTGCTTGTGTTCGACCTTTGTCGTCGGCGCGCCGTGCTCGCCATCATGCGGTTCCAGGACCGTGGCTTCATCGGGCTGCAGCGACAGCAGGCTGCGCAGCGCATCCCGTGAGCGTTCGGCACTGTAGGCTTCCAGCGCTTCACCCAGCGTAAACAGCAGGACTACGGCGACTGCTTCACCGGTCTCGCCGATGGCGAAGGCACCCACCGAGGCCACGCCCATCAGCAGGTCGATGGTTACGTGCCTGGCGATGAATAGTGAGCGCAGGCCCTTGGCGAGGATCGGCGCACCGATGATGGCCACGGCAAGCAGCAGCCCGATATCGACAAAGTCGGTGCCGAGCAACATGTCCGCCAGCGTCACTGCGACGAGCAGCGCCGTGGCTACGACCGCGATCTTCGTTCGCCGTTCGGAAACCAGGAAACGCAGAAAACCCTTGAGTCCGCGTAGTTCAGGCCGCGGTGCCTGTCTGGGTTCGGTGCCTTCGATGACCTGGTAGCCCAGGCTGCGGATCTTCGCTTCGACAGCAGCGCGCGATACCGGGCCGCTGGCTTCGAGAGTTTCAGTCGTGAAGTTGACGTTTACCGCAGTGACGCCGGGCAGGCCGCGTAGCGCCTGTTCGAGGGTCAGGGCGCAACTGCCACAGTCCATCCCGCCGATCTTGAGGCGCAGGCTGGATCCAGTGGGTGCTACTGTCGTGTTCATCGCCGTAAATTCCCCGCCAACCGGGTAAATCCGGGTTGCAAGGTGCAATCATCGACCTTAAAGGCAGCTTGAAGGTCAAGTGGGCAGGGGCAGGAGGCGGGCCTCAGGAGGCGGGGCGATGCTCGAGAGCCAGGAAGAACTGTGCGAACAGAAAGGCATTGTCCCCGTGAGCCGAGAAGACATGGCCTTCAGCGGTATGTTCCACCTCCGGCTCTGTATGGGCCGCACAGCCTGCTTCGGAGGCAGCGATCTGCTCGAGTGCTGCACCGATTCGCGGGTCGTCGCCCGGTATCAGGACGCTGTAGCCGTCCGTCTCGCGCCAGACATGGATATGCCGGCCGCGTAATACGTCCAGCACGTCGCCCCGATCCCAGGTGGCGAGCGCACAGCCCATGCGTTTCATCAGTGAGCGCAGCGAGGCGGCTTCAGTCCGCGGCGTGCTCTTGTGGCCGCAAACCTGGTCGACGAGCCGGCGATAGAGTTCCCGTGCGCCATCGGCAGCCGGCAGCTGGCCAGACATCTCGCGCAGGAACACCTCCAGCTCATGCCTGAGCACCAGCAACTCGGTGAGCCGGCGCTCGATTTCCAGAAAGCGGTCTTCAGCAATCCGCGCGACATCGCTGTCCTGCGCCGTTTTACCCTTCACAGCCTTTTTTCGGCCCGGCTTTTGTGCCGGTTGCTCTGCGGCCAGAAACTGCCGGATATCGTCCAGTGAGAAGCCCAGGCGTTTGGCGCGGTTGATGAAGAGCAGGGTCCGTTCTGCTTCGGGCCCATACAAGCGGTAGCCGGCTGCCGTGCGCTGCCCCGGTCTGAGCAGGCCCTCCTTCTCGTAGTAGCGCAACACGGAAGGCGCCACGCGTGCACGCCTGGCGAGCGCACCGATGGTCAGCGGTCGTCGCGGTACTGATGGTGGCGTAGCGGGCTTGCGTACCGTCATGGTGTCGCTGGCATCACCCGCTGGACGAAGGCATTCATGGCCTCGGCCGTTGCAACGGGCGCTTCTTCCTGCACGTAGTGGCCTGAAGTTGCTACCAGTACCGCCGTATTGTTCGGCAGGAGCTTGCTTAGCTGCTCGAATTCTCCGGCCGGCTTGCCGCGATCCTGCGCGCCCCAGACGATCAGCGACGGCACCTTGAGCTGCGGCAGCATCGGCACCTCATCGGCATCGCTGTACTGGCCCATCAGACTGGTCATGCCCGACATATAGCCTTCGCTCTGCGAGGCGAGGCTTAGATTATTCACTACGTCATCGGTGACGATGGAGGGATCGATGAATGAGCGGCGCAGGAAATTTGCGCGAAACTCCGGGTCGCCAAACAGCTTCGCCTGGATGCGCTGCATCGGGAAGAAGATGTAGCGTGCGATCGCTGGTACGCCGGTGGAAATAATGCCGGGGTTCATGACCACCAGGCCGATGACATCAGGATCATCCAGTGCGACCCGAAAGGCAATGGCTCCGCCCAGCGAATGACCCGCGATGACGACGTTTTTCAGTCCGAGCGTGCGGATGAAGTCCTTGATCGTCTGCGCCTGGTTTGGATTGTGGTAATCGAAATCCACCGGCTTTGCCGACAGGCCATAGCCAGGCATGTCTACTGCAACGACGTAATAGTGGCTGGTGAGCAGGGGGGCAAGCAGCCGGAAACTCTGCAGGGAATTACCGAAGCCATGCAGAAGTACGGCAACCGGCTTGTCTGGCCCGGGTTCGCCCCAGGTGTGATAGCGGAGTTCCAGGTCATCGACGCTGACGAACTGATCGCCGGGATGAGCGAGTGAGCGGGCCGGGACCTCGGTGATGCCGGTTGGCCAGTATGCGTAGACCACCAGCGCCAGCCATCCGGCGAACAACAGGCCAGCCAGTCCGAGCAAGATACGTTTCAACCAGATCATGTTTGCTGCCTGTGTGTGCGGATACGCGCCTGGCTACCAGATCGCCACGCGCTTTTCAGGTGCGAGAAACATCCGGTCGGTCGCCGTGACGCCGAATGCACTGTAGAACGCCGGCATATTCTGCAGCGGGCCGGTTACGCGGTATTCATCCGGTGAATGCGGGTCGCTCAGCAACTGGACCTGCAGGCTTTCGGGCCGGTCCTTGCCGCGAAAGCTGAGCGCGTAGCCGAAAAAGAAGCGTTGTGCGCCGCTGATGCCATCGATCACCGGTGCCTCCTTGCCGTGCAACGAGTTCTGCCAGGCGCGGTACGCCATCACCAGGCCGGCCAGATCAGCCAGGTTTTCGCCGAGCGTGAGCTGGCCATTGATGCTGAAATTCGGCAGTGGCCGGAAGGCGTTGTACTGTTCCACGAGCAACTGTGCACGCTGCATGTATCCAGCCGTATCTGCAGCCGTCCACCAGTCGCGCAAGCGACCGTCGCCGTCAAACTTGCGGCCCTGGTCGTCAAAGCCGTGACTGAACTCATGACCAATCGTGGCGCCGATGCTGCCGTAATTCCAGGCATCGTCCGCCGCCGGATCAAAAAATGGCGGCTGGAGGATGGCGGCCGGAAACACGATTTCATTGTAAGTCGGTTGATAGTAGGCGTTGACCGTCTGCGGCGACATGAACCATTCATCGCGGTCCACGGGGCTGTTCAGCTTGTCGGCTTCGTGACGCCAGGCGAAGGCGCGAGTGCGGTGGATGTTGCCAACCAGCTCATCTTTTTCGATATGCACTGCCGAATAGTCGCGCCAGCGCTCCGGGTAGCCGATCTTGCTGCGGAACTTCGCGAGCTTTGCCTGTGCTGCCGTGCGGGTTTCCGGTGTCATCCAGTCCAGCTGACCGATGGACTCGTGAAAGGCTGCGCGCAAATTCGTGATGAGTTGCTCGATGCGCTGTCTGGATTCCGGTGGAAAATACCGTTGCACATAGCTCTTGCCAAGCAACTCGCCCAGCTCGCTGCTGACCAGCCGCACACCGCGCTTCCAGCGTGCCTTGTTCTGCTGCTGGCCACGTAGCACGCGGCCCTGGAAGTCGAAATCTTCAGCGACGATTGCCGCCGTCAAATAGGGCGCGTAGCTCTTCAGGACCTTGAAGCGCAGCCAGGTCTGCCAGTCACGTACCGGTGTTTCCCGAATGATATTGCCGAGCGCAGCGAAGTAATCCGTCTGTGCGATGACGAAGCGGCCTGGCGGCTCAAGCTGTGCGGCTTTGAAGAACTGCGGCCAGTCGAAACCCGGTGACTGAAGTGCTGCCTGGCGGAAGTCGACCTGGTTGGCATAGATTTTTTCGTCGTCGCGGTTCTGCACCGCAGTCCAGTGCTTGCGGGCGATGCGCGTCTCGATCGCCATGATGGTATCCGCCGCATCCGCGTCGTCCCAGCCAGCGAGGCGGAACATCTGGTCTATGTGTGCGGTGTAGGCCTTGCGCGTTTCCGCGAGTTCGGCTGTGTCATCAAGATAGTAGTCGCGGTCGGGCAGGCCCAGGCCGCCCTGCCACATGTAGGCCAGGTTCCTGCCCGGATCGCTGGCGTCAGCATCCACATAGAACTCGAGCGGGACCTGTATGCCCGCTGCCAGCGCGCTGCCCATCCAGGCAATCACCTCCTCGTGCGTGCGGAGATTCGCGATGGCTGCCAAATCTGCAGCGAGCGGCTTGAGACCGAGGGTTTCGAGTCGGCCTTCGTCCATAAAACTCGTGTACAGCTCACCGATCTTCTGCGCGTCGGTACCGGCTGGCTTGGACGACTGTGCGTCTGCCTCTATCAGCGTATGCAGCTGTTTCTCGGTGCGCTCAGCCAGAATCTGGAAGGTGCCATAGCTGGACCAGTCGGCCGGAATTTCAGTCTTTGCCAGCCATTTGCCGTTCACGTAGTGCCAGAAATCATCCTGTGGGCGGATATTTGCATCCAGGTCTGCCGGGCCGAAGCCCGGTTCCACAGGCAGGCTGGCCGCCGGTGGCAGCGGTGCAACTGGCATGGAGGGTTGCTGCGGACGGTCGCAGGCGAGCAGAAACAGGCAGAGGGTGATGATGCTGAGTGTGCGCATGATCGCGAGGATAGTGCGAGCAGTATCGGACTGCGAGTCTCAGCCCGGCCCGGTCAGGGATCGCTGTGCGGCACTGAGGAGCCTGGCCTTGAGCCGCTCCGGCATCGGCTGCAGTGCCGACTGGTCCCGGCGCAGAAATGCCAGCTGCGTGAGGGCGGCCACCTGCATCAGCGCATTGCGCTGCGCAGCGGGGCAGTCACCGAGCAGCGTCTCGAGTTCAGCGCTGTGTTCTGCGTCGAGCGCGGCGAGCGCCTCATCTGCCAGCAGTTCCTGCAGTCGATCGGTGTGCATGCGGCTCATTCCGGTGATCCGCCGGCCGTATCGCTGACCGTGATCTGCAGCTGCTCGCGGATATGGATGAGTCCGCGGCGCACGCGCGTCTTGACGGTGCCAAGCGGTATATCCAGCTGTTCGGCAATCTCGCTGTGACTGTAGCCCTCGTAAAGCGACATGCCGAGAATCCTCCGGTGCTCCGGATCCATGTCGTCCAGGACCCTGGCGACGATCTCGACCTCGGTATCGTCCTCGACAGTAGCCGCAACACCCGGGTCTACCGGTGCGCCTTCTTCATCGTCGAGAGAATCCATCGCCGGGGCACGGCCGGCCTGCCGGAGCCGGTCGATGAAGCGCCGCCGGGCGATCGTGGAGATAAAGGCGGTTTCGCTGGCGATGCCAGGGTCGTAGCGTGCGCAACTGCGCCAGATCTCGATGAACACATCCTGTACAGCGTCTTCCGCATCGCTGGCGTTGCGCAGATAGCGTCGCGCCAGCGACCACAGCAGATTGCTGTAACGGTCAACGCATTCGTTGACTGCACGGCTGTCGCCTGCCGCGATCCGCTCGAGTATGGATTTGGATGTGGTCACAGGTAATTGCAATCATACAGTGTCAGGCCTGAGCAAAAAAAAAGGCCGGGCCACCGGCCCGACCTTCCTGTTCGTTTGCGCAGGGCAGCCCTACTTGGCCGCTGCCTTCCACTCGCCGCCCTGGAAGCCACAGCCGATCTCAAGGCCGTCCGGGTCGCCTTCATAGTAGTAGCGCAGGCCATCGGCACCGCGGTCGCAGACGCCGACGCGGCCGGCCTCTGGGCAGTCACCGTCGCCGTGCGCAGGGCCGCTATTGTCGTCGGTCTTGCCGAGTACGGCGCACTGGTCTGCAGATGCCGGTGTGTCGCAGATTTTAAACGGGCCAGCAAACATGTTCTTCTGCGTGTAACTGCAGTGGCCGGCGCCGTCGGCGGCGAAAGCAGCAAAGGGGACGATAGCCAGCAACGCAACAGTTGCGATCAGCTTGGACTTCATAGACTTCTCCATGTGGTCAGGATGAGGGGGGGTGTCCAGATCATGGCACGCTGGCCGGCCCTGAATCCAGCGCCGCAGCGCCAGCCTGTGGTTGCCGCTTTAGGTATCTATCGGGCAGGGCGTAGGCCAGCAGGTAGTCATCGATCGCCTCCGGATTGACCAGCGCGTCGCCGCCGGCCGCGACTACTACATACTGCCGGCCGTCAACTGCGTAGGTCATCGGATCGGCGTGTGCGGGGCTGGGGAGCGACACAGACCAGATCTCATGGCCGGTTTCTGTATTGAAGGCATGCAGCCTGGCGTCTGCTGTAGCACCAACCAGCGTGATGCCGCCGGCCGTGACGATAGGGCCGCCCGCCACCGGTCCGCCCCACTTGAAGGGCGGCAGGGGAATTGCTGCGAGCTTGCTGACGGTGCCGAGGGGCACACTCCAGCGGATCTCCCCGGCAGCGAGATCGACGCCCACCAGTGTCGACCAGGGCGGACGGGTGCAGGGCAGTCCGCTCGGACCGAGCAACGCGCGCTTCTCGATGGCCCAGGTTGTGCCCTCTATGTTTTCTGGCGACCCCATCGGCATGGCGCTCTGTGGGCCGGTGTTTTCCGCCGGCGGCCCCTCGCCACGTGGCAGCAGTTTCAGATACATGCCGATCTGTGCAAGATTTGCGACCAGCAGATTGTGTAGCGGGTCGAAAGCGCCGCCGCCCCGGTTCATGCCGTCGGCCGGACCCGGGAACATGATCCAGCCCTTGTCGCTGGGCGGCGTGTAAAGGTCGCCATGGCGTGCGCCTTCGATCTGCTCTCGACACTGGCTCTCATCCCAGAAAGTCAGTCCCCATGCATCCCCGGATCCAAGCTGCGTTTTCATCAGCGCTGGCGGCCTGAGCGGAAAAGGCTGCGTCTTCGACAGCTGTTCGCCCGCAACGCCATCAGTCGGTACCGGGCGTTCTTCGACCGGAAACAGCGGTACCCCGGTTTCACGGTTCAGTACAAACACCAGTGACTGCCTGGTCAGGATGACTACGGCTGGAATTCGCCGCCCGTCCTTCGGAATGTCCACCAGCATGGGTTGGGCCGGCGTACCGCCGTCCCAGACATCGTGATGCACCGTCTGGAACTGCCAGACGACCTTGCCGGTACTGCCGCGCAGGGCGACGATCGAGTTTGCGTAGCGGTTGTCGCCCCGCCGCGTACCGCCAAACCAGTTCGGCGATGCACTCGATGTCGGTACGAAAACCAGATCGCGCTTTGCATCGACCGACAGCGGACTCGAGGCGTTGCCGCCGCCGGTGCTGGCGAGGCTCTCGGCTGCCCAGTTGCCCGCCTGGGGATCCTCCGGCTTGTGCGGCACCGGGTCAAAACTCCACAGGAAGGCACCGCTGCGCGCATCGAAAGCCCGGATCTCGCCGCTCGGCGCACGCGCAGCCAGATCCTTAATATTGTTGATGTGGCCGACTACCAGCACATCGTTGACCAGCACGGGCGGCGACGAAAATTGCACATCGCTCGGCTCGGCCGGTGCCAGCGCCGCGGTGGCAAACAGCGGATTGATGTCTACCTGTCCGTTGCTGCCGAATCCGTTACAAGGCGTGCCCGTAAGCGCATCGACCGCCAGCAGGCGGCGGTCACTGGTGCCGGCAAAAATCCGGTGAGCGCAGGCTTCTGCAGGGCCGGCTTTCTTATCTCGCCAGTAGCTGACGCCCAGGCAGCCGAGCTGCGCCGGTGATTTGCTGAAGTGGATCTTCGGGTCAAAGCTCCACCGCTCCTTGCCGGTTGCCGGATCAAGTGCGACCAGCCTGTTCAAGGGCGTGCAAAGCACCAGCGCCGCACCGGCGTCTGCCGGCAGCAGGATCGGCGTTGCCTGAAAACTGGCAAGTTTCCGCTGTTCCGGGAAGCGCTCCAGGTCGCCGTGCCGCCAGGTCCATGCCCGTTCCAGGCGCCAGACGTTATGCTGATTGATCTGATCGAGCGGGGAATAGTGCGAGCCGCCGGCATCGCCGCCCACATACAGCCAGTCGCTGGCTGCCGGCGGAGCATCGTCGGCCAGCAGCGTCGCGGGCATGAGGCCAATGGCGATCACCGTCAGACAGAGCTGCAGGGGACGCCGGACCATGAAGTGCCTGCCGATCATCGCTATTCCTGCATTATCACCGGATGATCGTTAGCCTAACAGCAAACAATCATCCGGCCAGGCCTTGCTCCGCGTGCGTCAATCTCCGACCATGGTGGCCTGTACGAAAATTCCGGTGAGACTGCAGATGGCAAATGAAAGCACAAGAAGCGGCGTATCAGGCATAGCCGTGTACGTAGACTTCGAAAATCTCGCGCTTGGCGTCCAGGACACCAAGGCCGGGCGTTTCGAGATCGAGATCGTGCTGAAGCGTATCCTTGAGAAAGGTCGCATCGTCGCCAAGCGGGCCTACTGCGACTGGAGCCACTACCGTCAGTTCATGCAGGAATTTCACCGCCAGGGTTTCGAGATGATCGATATCCCGCAGACCAAGGTGAGCGGCAAGAACAGCGCCGACATCCGCATGGTCGTCGATGCCCTCGACATGTGCTACTCGAAGTCACACATCGATACCTTCGTCCTGCTGACCGGTGACAGCGACTTTTCGCCACTGGTCTCCAAGCTCAAGGAAAACGACAAGCGCGTGATCGGCTGCGGTGTGCGCAACTCGACGTCCGACCTGCTGGCCTCGAACTGCGACGAGTTCATTTTCTATGACGACCTGGTGACTGTCTCCCAGCGTCCACGAACCAGGGCCAAGCCGTCCAAGAACACGCAGCAGAGCGAGGCGCTTGATCAGGTGGCGGCAACCGTGGAGTCGCTGTCAGCCGAGTACGATCCGCTGTGGGGTTCGCTGGTAAAGCAGACTGTGCGGCGCGTCTATCCGGGCTTCAATGAAACCATCTATGGTTACCGGAGCTTTTCCGAGTTGCTCGAAGATGCGGCGAAGCAGGGCATGCTGGAACTCGAGTTCGACCAGCAGCGCGGCAATTACAAGGTGCGTGCCAAAGCCCGGTAACCGTCGGCAGCCTGTAGTGTCGCGGTACAGGGACTTCATGTCTGGATCAGGGAACGTCGCTTTGTCGCAAGCACCGCAGGACACGCCGCTCCTCAGCGTAGTCATCCCTGCATACAACCAGGCAGCATTTCTGCGTGAGACGCTCGAAAGTGTTTTGCAGCAGGCTGACGATGCGGTGGAGGTCATCGTCATCAATGATGGATCCACAGACGCCACGCTGGACGTCGTTGCAGGATTTTCCGGCAGGGTCAGATGTGTCACCCAGCCAAATGCCGGGCTGGCAGCGGCACGCAATCGCGGCCACCGCGAAGCGAGAGGCGAGTTCATTGCGTGGCTCGATTCCGATGACCTGTGTGAGCCGGGCAGATTGGCCTTGCAGATCGAGGTGCTGCGGCGCTATCCGGAGGTCGGCCTGGTTTCTTGTGGATTCTCGGCATTCAATGCCGATGGTCTGATCTCTCCATCG
This sequence comes from Gammaproteobacteria bacterium, assembly GCA_049290495.1. Lineage (GTDB taxonomy): Bacteria > Pseudomonadota > Gammaproteobacteria > Steroidobacterales > SHZI01. The sequence goes on from JBATNV010000200.1 coordinate 142,616, forward strand.
TTCGCTGCACACTATTACGGACAGATCGGCCGATCCGGGCTGCGTGCGCTGTATGGGCTTGCTGATACTGTTGAGGCGGTCGCGGGTATACAGAGACTGTCGGCACCCGTGTATCGCGGGAAGGTCTATCCGGCGATAGCCTATGGCAACTTCGTGCATCCGCCGACCGTCATGATGCGCCGCGAGGTCTGGAGCGTCACAGGCGAACTCGATAAGGATTTCCCTTCGGCTGCCGACTGGGAGTTCTTCGTTCGCGCCAGCCGCAAATTCTGCTTCGCCTATCTCGACTATCCCCTGTTGCGCTACCGCCTGTCTGCGGGCCAGATGTCCAGTATGTCGAACGCCTTGCGGCATGTGCCAAGGGAAATGCTCATGTTTGAACGGATGCTGGCAGCGGATCCAGCTCTCGGGGCGGATGCCTCGCGGGTGCGCAAGCTTTACCGTGGCTGGTATTTCACTATGGCCTCTGCAGCTGCTGATACAAGTCGCTGGCTGGCCATGAAGTACCTGATTTACAGTCTTTACTATGGATGTCAGATATCGTTGTTTCTGCGTACGGCTGTAAAACTCGCCTTGCCGGCAGCTCTTGTCAGGTGGCTGCAGGGCGCGCGCCGGGGTCTTGCCGGCTCGCATGGAGAACAGTCACCGTCCGGACGGTGATCTGCCAGCAGGAACGGAACAGAAATGGCTTTACGCAAGGTACTGTTGCTGACGTACCATTTCCCGCCGTCAGGTGCGGTAGCGGTTTACCGGATGCTGGGGCTGGTTCGCTACCTGCCGCAGTTTGGCTGGCAGCCGGTTGTCGTTGCGCCGCCAAGGGTTCCATGGGAACCGATTGATGCTTCCTTGCTCGACCAGGTTCCGGCGCAAACGCCGGTTGTGCGGGTGCCGTTCATGGATGGCATTGCCGGCCGGGTGGTCGGACGGATTGCGCCGGAAGCGCACTGGATTGTGAAGGCGAGGACGGCCTGCAACCAGATGATTGCCGAGCACAGGCCCGACGCTGTCATCACCTCGAGTCCGCCTGGCATCGTGCACATGCTTGGGCGCTGGGTGCAGAAGCGCCATGGTCTGTACTGGGTTGCCTGCTTCCGCGATCCGTGGATTACCAATCGGCTCGACACTTCAGGTTTGTCCGCGCGCATTGATCGTCAGCTTGAACGCAGCGTGATGAGGCATGCAGACCAGATCGTGGCGAATACGCCCCTGAATCGTGAGGGCTGGTGCAAGGCGTATCCCGAGTATGCAGCGAAAATGCATGTCATCACCAATGGCTTTGATCCGGAAAAATTCACATCGATCACGGTGCCACCGCCCGGCGACCGGCTGATGATATTGCATGCAGGCGAGCTGTATTCCGGTCGTGATCCGCGGCCGTTTCTCGATGCATTTGCACAGTTGCAGGTAGAACGGGTGCCAGTTGATTGCACCTTTCTAGGCCGCAAGACAGACTCAATGTACGACCTGTCGGCCGAGATCACCCGGCGCGGTCTGGACAGCACGGTGCACCGGCCGGGGCAGGTTCCCTATGCAGAATCACTGCAGAAAATGATGAGTGCTGACATCCTTGTGCTGTTCCAGAACCCCGGGTATCGGTTCGGGATCCAGGCCAAGCTCTTTGAGTACCTGGGTACCGGACGGCCGATACTCGCGATTTCCGAACTCGACAGCGATATCGCCTGGGTGTTGCGGGAAAGCAAGGTGCTGCACAGGGTCGTGGCACCAACCGATGTAGCCGGAATCAGGCAGGCGATTCTGGAACTGGTTACCGAAGTCCGTACCGGAAATGACAGCAGGTCTGACAAAAGCGCAGTTTTGCAGTTTACCCGGGAACGCATGGCGCAGCGCTTTGCCGAGTGCCTGGACCGGAGTCCGCCGGTCAGCCAGTGACGCCCAGTGATGTCTGCTGATCAGCTCGCAACGAAAAATCGCTTCATGTGCAGGAACCGTTTCTCCAGCAGATGCCAGGAACAAAAGGCCAGGAAAAAGCTGCAGGCGATGGTCACTGTCATATAGCCGGCACTCAGGATCACTGACTGTGAGACGTCGAGTCGCAGTGCCTTCAGCAGTGGCTTTCCGGCCAGATCGTGCAGCGGCTTGTGAAAGATATAGATCGCGTAGCTGTACTTGCCCATGGCCCGCAATGGGCGCCAGCGAAATATCCTGACCCACCCGGAAGCGCCGCTGGCCTCTGCGCCGACGATGGCAAGGAGCACCAATGTGCTGGTCAGTGCCACGATCGTATAGCCGATACTGATGCCGACCAGGGTTCCGGTCCAGAAGCCTCGCGTCACCAGGAGCCCAAACAGGCCCAGCATCCCGCCCCAGAGCAGGCAGCGATCGTGCATGGCGAGCAGTCGCGCATTCCAGGCCGGTATACGCAGTGCCGCCGCGGCTGCACCCCCAAAGGCCAGTGCATCCATGCGGCAGAATGAATTCTCATAGATCAGGTCATCTGAAACCCCTGCTCCGGCAAGTACGCAGCGTATCGCCAGTGCAATTGCAGCGATGGCCAGACAAAATCGCAAACACTGCTCTGGACTGCGTGAGCGAACCAGCAGTGGCCAGAGCAGGTAAAACTGCTCTTCAAGAGCCAATGACCAGAAATGAGGAAAGGCCTTGCTGCCCTGATCAAAGATGGCGGCCCAGTTTGACAGGTAGGTCCATAGCCATATCTGGTGGTCCTGATCGGCGGCGATAGAGGGCGGTACGTTGCCGAGCCAGGGCAGAATCACAAAAGCCAGCGTCAGCACGCTAAAGTACAGCGGGAAGATGCGCAGCGTACGACGCCCATAGAAAGCCGCGAAATAGTTTTTCGATCGCTGTGTGTCCAGGAGGATCCCGGTGATGAGGAAGCCGCTCAGCACGAAGAACAGTTGCACACCTGTCCAGCCGATCTGACTGACGCGGCTCCATAAGTAGGCGGACATGCCATGCTGGACTTCCAGCATATTTAGCATGTGTACCAGAACAAGCAAGATAGCCACGCCGCGCAGGCCGTCGAGGCCAGGGATATGTGACGCATTCGCTTGCCTGGCCGGCGGCTTATATTCCATATCCTGATGTTGAGGCATCACGATTCCAGCATGCACTTCTTAAGTGCTAAAGTCCGTTCCGGCCTTCAGAGGCCTATCCTACGGCTTCGTGTGTTTGGCTACCAAGGCTCTGCTCTCCAGTGAGAATACCTGCATTTGCGCGCCGGCTTGCCGGCTCCATGGCGCCATGGCATGGCGTCATTGGCATCAATTACCACCGCATCGGTGACGGACGTCGCTCGGTTTATGACCGCGGCCTCTGGAGTGCGACGGTTGAAGACCTGGATGCCCAGCTGCGCTGGCTGAAGGCGCATGTCGACGTTATCGAGCCGGCCGATATCCCCCGGGCGCTGCGCAGCAAGCGCGGACGTCACGCCGTGGTTACCTTCGATGATGGGTATCGCGACAATTACACCGATGCTCTGCCTGTACTGCTGGCGCATAGAGTAAAGGCGACGTTTTTCATTACCACCGGATTCATCGACAGTCCGCGTGTGCCCTTCTGGGACGAGATCGCATGGATGGTGCGTACGGGCCGGAATACTTTGCTGAATATTCCTGGCTTTTTTCCTGCTCCCTTGCTGGTCGATGAGCCGGAGCGAGAACACGCGATACGAAGGCTGCTGAAGACCTGGTGGACATTGCCGACCGACCGTACCAGCGAGTATCTGTTGGCAATTGGCGAGGCAACTGGCAGTGGACGGCTGCTGGCCGATACAGAGACCCTGCAAGGCAACTGGATGACGTGGGACATGGTTCGCGGGTTGCACGCCAGCGGAATGACCATCGGCGGGCATACCGTTAATCACCCGATCATGGCCCGACTGAGCCGCGAGCAGCAGATGACCGAGATCACCGGCTGCGAGCGCCGGCTCAGGGAGGAACTCGGTATCGCCATGCAGACCTTTGCCTATCCGTTCGGCGCGCGGGATGCGTTCAATGCCGATTCCCGGGAGTGCCTTCAGGAGCGCGGTGTACTCACGGCGTTTTCCTACTATGGCGGAATACGCAAGATTAGCGACTGGGAGGATCTGGATATCCCGCGGTTTGCGGTAGAGCAGAGCACCAGTCTCGCTGAGTTTCGTGCCAACGTCATGTTCCCCTGGACGACATAGCGCGTGCAGACACTTTCCATACGGCTGATTACCGGCACGCAGGAGCTGCATGATCTGCGACCAGCATGGGAAGCACTGCACTCGCGCAGCGTCGACTGCGAACTGAGCCTGCATCCAGTCTGGCTACTCTCATGGTGGGAGGTGTTTGGTGCAGATGAACAGCGTGCGCTGAGGGTGCTGGCTTTCCTTGACCAGGACCGGCTGGTTGGACTGGCTCCGCTGCTGGTGCGTCCGCATGTCTATGCGCCAGGACTCGAGTTTCGTCGTCTTGAAAACCTCGGTTCCGGTGAGCAGGTCGCGGACGAGACGTGTGGCGACTATCTGGGTCTACTCGCCGAGCGTGGCCGCGAAGCAGACGTTGCTGCTGCATTCGCCGAGGCGCTGGTCTCCGGTCGCGCGGGGGCCTGGGACGAACTGCTGCTGGCGTCGATGGATGGGGACAGTCCGGTTCCCGCGCTTCTGCAGTCGGCTTTCGCCGCTCGCGGCTGTCCGGCAATACTGGAGCAGTGGTCGGTTTCTCCCTATATCAGCTTGCCCGGAAGCTGGGACGAGTATCTTGCCGGCCTGAAAACATCCAGGCGTGCGCAGATTCGCAAGGCCCTGCGCAACTTCGAGAACTGGGCCGGCGAATCGCCGGTGCTGAGCCGGGTGCGCAGTACAGATGATCTGGATGAGGGAAAGAAGATCCTGATCGAACTTCACGGCGAGCGGTGGACGGCCGATGGTGTGTTTGCGTCCGCCCGCTTCCGGAGCTTCCATGAGCTGTTGATGCCGGACCTGCTTCGGGCCGGTGGCCTTGAGTTGGGCTGGATCAGCGTACGCGGCGTGCCGGTCGCCGCGTTTTACAATTTTGTCTGGGACAACAAGGTGTCTTTCTATCAGGGTGGCAGACGGCTCGATACCCCGGCCGATGTGCAGGTCGGCATGGCGATGCATGCTTGCCTGATTCGTGCGGCGATCGAAGACGGCAGGCGGGAGTACGATTTCCTGGCCGGTGTTTCCCAGTACAAGACATCC
>JBATNV010000201.1:0-48314 GCA_049290495.1 Gammaproteobacteria bacterium
ACTTGCCGATAGCCAGCGAGGGCTCACCGCCAAAATGCGTGATCATTTCGCCGACCTGACGCGCGTGCATCAGGGACTCGTTGGCCTGCGATTCAAACCACGAGATGACCGGAATACGGCTATAGCCGAAGATCATGAAGGAATAGTGGGTATAGCGGACCACACCGGCCAGCTCGGCCTCGAGGATCCGGTCGAGGGTTGCCAGTACTTTCTTTTTGTCGATGTCTTTGTCTGCCATGGCTGTCGCTCCGGGTTGATAAATCAGTCGCTCATTGTACCCACATCCGGACGTGGGGACGGCCAGCGGCGGATGCAGCGATCATGTTATCTTCACGCTTCACAGACGCTGAAAACTGCATGCAACGCGATAGCACACCTCCGCCAGACTCCGCCCTCCTGCGCAATGCGCTGACTCAGGTCATCGACCCTGAAGTCGGCATGAATATCGTCGACCTCGGCCTCATTTATGACATCCGCATCGCTGCGGAGCACATCGAGGTCGATCTCACCATGACCACGCCCGCCTGCCCGATGAGCTCGATGATCGCTGACCAGGTACGCGAGGTCATCAGCGCAGAGGTGCCAGCCGGCACTGCAATCACCGTCAACCTGGTGTGGGAACCGGCCTGGGACGCCAGCATGATGAGCGATCACGCCAGGGAACACTTCGGCTGGCAATGAGCGGGGATCTGTCGCGTCCCTGGCGGGTACCGCTGCTGATCCTCGGCATGGTGTCGCTGTTCGGGGGTGCGGCGGAGGGCCTGCTGCGCCTCGGCTGGAACGTACCGTTACCTGGCACCGCATCCGTACTCGATCACGGACCCCTGATGATCGGCGCCTTCTTCGGCACCGTCATCAGTCTCGAGCGGGCTGTGGCACTCGGTGCACGCTGGGCCTACAGCGCACCACTCTTCGCGGGGCTGGGCGGCATTGCGCTGCTGGCCGGGTTTGGCAACGTGGCCGGACCAGCACTGTTGTGTGTGGGCAGTGTCTTCATGGTTGCCGGGTCGCTGCAGGTGTACAGGCGCCAGCGTGCTCTACACACCCTGACGCTGCTGCTCGGTGCGGCCAGCTGGGCGACCGGCAATGCATTGTGGCTGGCCGGATTCCAGATCTACGCCATCGCGCCACTGTGGATGGCTTTTCTGATCCTGACCATCGCCGGTGAGCGCCTGGAGCTGTCGCGATTCCTGCCGCCCTCACCGGTGGCCAGCAAGGTTTTTGCTGTGATCGTCGCGCTGTTGCTGGCGGGTACGCTCGCTGCATTCAGCAACTTGCCGAAGGCCGGACTGCTGTTCCCCGCCACGCTGCTCGCACTCGCGGCCTGGCTGCTCAAACAGGACATCGCCCGACGCACCGTGCACCAGAAAGGCCTGACGCGCTTCATCGCCGTGTGCCTGCTCTCCGGCTACGTCTGGCTCAGCATCGGCGCGCTCATCCTGCTCTCCACCGGCGGCATCGTGCCGAACAGCGCCGCTTACGGTGCCGGCCTGCACGCAATCCTGCTCGGTTTTGTCTTCGCCATGGTCTTCGGCCATGCGCCGATCATCTTCCCGGCCATCCTCAGCGTGCGCATGCCCTATCACCCACTCTTCTATGTACCACTGCTTGTGCTGCACCTGTCGCTGGTACTGCGCGTTGCCGGAACGATGATGGGAGAAGCGCAGATGCGCAGCATGGGCGGTGCGCTCAACGCGGTCGCGCTGGCGCTGTTCGTGCTGGGAGTGGTCTCGTCGGTAGTACGGGGAGCCTCAGACTCAGGTCGCAGTGCGGGCCGCTGATTCCATCCACTTGCGGATACGCCGGGCATCGGCAACGCGGGTGTACTTGCCGAAAGAGTTGAGGAGCACGATAACCACCGAACGGCCATCGATCCGGGTGTGCATGACCAGGCACTGACCGGCGGCCTGGGTGTAACCGGTCTTTTGCACAGCGATATTCCAGTCAGGTTTCGTGACCAGCGCGTTGGTGTTGCGGTACTCGAGGGCATGCTTGCCGGATTTCACCGTGTAGCGTTCGTCAGTCGAATAGCGGCGGATCAGCGGATTGGCCGAAGCCGCCTTGACCAGTTTGACCAGGTCCTGGGCGCTCGCCACATTCCGGATGGACAGGCCAGTCGGGTCTGCAAATTTCGAACTCGTCATACCGAGCACACCGGCCTTTTCGTTCATCGCCTTTATGAAGGCCGGCAGGCCACCCGGATAGTTGCGCCCCAGCGCCTGGGCAGCGCGGTTCTCGGAAGACATCAGCGCAAGGTGCAGTAGTTCGCCGCGGGTCAGGCGGGTACCGACGGCCAGGCGTGAGGCAGAACTGAGTTCGGTCTTTCGGTCCTCGACACTGATCGTGACGACTTCATCAAGCGATTGCCCGCCACCCAGCACCACGAGGGCAGTCATGAGCTTGGTGATCGAGGCGATGGGCCGCACGGCCTCATCACGCTGCGCGAACAGGACCGAGGAGTCTTTGGCGTCGACCACCAGGACTGTGCTCGAACGCACTTCCGGTCGGGTGATGTTGCCGCGGCCGGATGACGGCGCGGCGAACGCGGTCGTGACCAGCAGAGATGTGGCAAGCACAGCGATCGCTCGCGCTGCAGATATACGTCGTGTCATCGCGAACCACCCCTGGTTACCGGCACCCCGGCGCATGATACGCGGAGATGCTGTTCAAAGTCTGCTCAGCGTCTCACTGTTGCGCACAATCGGACTAGAATCGGCCACGGCCTGCAAGCAAGACCAGAACAGAGGTGCCGCCATGTTGCGCAAGACTGCTTTGCTGATTACCACGCTTGTCATCTGTACAACCAGCCGCGCCGCCGATACGCCATCGGTCGCCAGCCCCGCCGACCAGGAACTCAAGGAACTGATTGGCCTGTATATCGGTACCTATCTGTCAGCGCCCGATGAAGGTGCGCGCGATGCGCGGCCGATACTGTTGCGCGTCGTCGCCATAGACCCGCCCGCCGGTTACAGCCGGGCCCTTTATTCCGAGATGCGCCACGATGGTGTCGGCGGCGACATTTACCGGCAGAGCCTGCTGGTCTTTGATGAAAGTCCGGAACGAAGGGGCAACACCATGACCAGCCTGGCCTTCACCGACCGGCAGGCAGCGGCTGAACTGATCCGTGATCCGGGGCTGCTCGCTGCGGGCCACCTCAGCACAGCCGCGGCGCTGGCACCGGGCTGCACGACACACTTCATACGCGAGGGCGCTGGCTTTTTTGGTCGTATCGATCCCGCTACCTGCGTGATTACCGGCAAGCGCGGCGACATCCGGCATATCGAGTCACAGACACTGCTGCGACGGAATGCCATCGAGCAGCTGGAGCGCGGCTACAATGACAAAGGTCAGCTGCTGTTCGGTAACAAGGACGGCGTGCGCTATGTATGGCCGCGGATCGACACGGCTGACATGCCTAAGGCAGCTGCGAAGCCGCAACCTTGATCACGCACAAAATCGCGATCGCTGCACTCACCCTGCTGACGCCCGCCCTGTTCGCGCAGGGCATGGACTCCACGCCAGCGGAGCGGCAGTTGCAGATACTGACCGAAATGCTTCCCGGCCATTACAGCAACGCCAACCAGGCCTATTTCGACATACGCCGGAAGCTGCCTGAAAAGGCACGGCACGGCAAACTCCAAATCAGCATCGCACCGGCCACCGGCTACACTGGCACTGGCCGTGCATTCAGCTGGCGGGAGCGCGGCCAGGAAGCACGACTGGTGCTGACGGTATCAGCAGATGACCCCAACGGTATCCATGCAGACTTCGAACTTCATGACAGCGGCACCTGGCGGGTAGATCCGGCGCGCAGCCTGCGCATCGTGCGCTCGGCAGAAAGTTTTACCGGCAAGGCGGCCAGCGGTGGCAGCGTGCAGCTCTCCGCCCGGGAACTCTGGCTGGACAGCGGCAATGGCGATCCGTACTGGCTGGAGCGCAGCCGCGAGTTTCATTGTTATGCCGATATTCCAGGCATAGGTGGCGGGCGTGACATCCCCTTTCAGCGCTACGACGACATCAGCCTGCACGACCAGGGTGGCGAGTACTGGTTCACCACGCGCGACGCTGAGCAGCGCCAGCTCGCTATCCGCCTGCTGCGCGTGAACTGGCATGTACTCAACGAAGCGAATGCCAATTTCAACCGCAATTCACTCGTGCTGTACGTGAGTGAGCGTTTCGCTGATGGCAGCGAAAAAGAACACAGCTATGCATTTACTGATCCCGATGCCGACCGCATCGGCCTTAACCTGAAGTGGATGCTGGTCAATTGCGCGATAACACCGCGTCAGCTTGCCCGCCCTGAAATGTAGACGCGAGGTCCTGGCAATGAGCACGGCCATCGGCAACACATAGAGCACCAGGATGTACGAAGACTGGACGGCAAACCTGATCGTTGTAGCCGGCACCATATTTTCCGTCGGTGCGGTGGTACTGACGCACTACGAAGGGCTCAGCCTGCTTTCACGCCTGCTGGGCATCCGGCACAACGAGCATCGGCGGCGAAAAGTCCTATACGGAATCTTCGGCGTACTTGGTCTGCACATCACCGAGATCTGGATCTTCGGCATAACTGCCTGGGCCGTCCTGAAATATGGCAGCACAGGCTATGTGGCGGGCAGCTCCGTTACGGGATTGCTCGATGCCGTCTACCTGTCGGCCGTAACCTATACGACGGTCGGCTTTGGCGACCTGGCACCAGTCGGTCCGATCCGCTTTATGTGCGGCACGATGGCGCTGACTGGCTTCGTGCTGATCACCTGGTCAGCATCGTTCACCTATCTGGAAATGGAACGATTCTGGCGCCGGTAGACGTGGCCTGAACAAACCACAACATCGCACTGTGATACCTGGGGCAGTAACCAGTTGGTGGAGTCATCGCGCGATACCTCAGCCGCAGCCAGCGTGTGCCTTGACAGCATCACTCAGGAACAGGGAAGCTAGACCGAGACCAGATTCCCGGTGACGCGCCGACCCCAGGCGTTGACGGGCAACAGGCCGACCCATCTCAGGGTCGACCCAAACAGGAGGACTGCAGTTGTATAGCTTCATGCTGAATACGCACAGCTACTTGCGCTGGGCGGTAGTCATTATCGGCATCATCGCAGTGGTGATGGCCTGGGCTGGTGTTTTTTCCAAGGCTCGCTGGACCCCGCAACAAGTGACGCTCGGCCGACTGGCAACCATCGCCTTCGACACACAGGCGCTGGTCGGCGTGCTGCTCTACGCGTGGCTCAGCCCCATCACCACCGGCGCATTCAGGGACATGGGCGCGGCCATGAAAGACGCGGGCGTACGCTTCTACGTGGCTGAGCACTCGCTGATCATGATCGTCGCGGCGGTACTGATACACATCGGCGTCTGGCGAGCCCGCAAGAAGGACTCGCCGTTGCAGGCCGCCATCTTTTACACGCTGGCCATGGCCGGGGTAATGGCACTCACACCCTGGGGCCGGGGCTAAAGGCGCTCACATTCTGGGGTCGGGCGACTGGTGCCGGACATCCAGGCGACGCTGTTCAGAGAGTAAATCCGGGGGGCGCTCGCGCCCCCCGGTCGTCTGCCCTAATTCGCCTGCTTCCGTGGCGCGGGCCGCTGCCAGCGCTTGAAACCGGCCAGACCCAGCACGCCTGTGCCGAGCAGCCATACTGCGGCAGGTGCCGGTACAGCGCTCGGTCCTGCAAGCATCAAACCCCGCAGCACTTCAGGCGAACCGGTAAAGGCGGCGGCCGCACCCTTGGAAAAATCAAAGCTGCCGGTTACCCACCCGCCCAGGCTGCCATCGGGCCTTTGCGGACGATAGCTCATCGTGAGCATCTCATAGACAAGCGAGCCGGAAACCCGAATTGCGTCGCCTGTACCAGTGAGATTCAGGGAAGTCAGGGCAACAGTCCTGAAGTCCATCTTGAAGAATACCGCCGGGGACTCGCCGATACTTTGTACCTCAAGCTTCGCATCCTTATAGTGCTTGCCGCTGGCCACGCCGCCAAACAGCTGCGGCACGCTCCTGTCCAGATTCTGCGTCCAGGATAGCGGCGAGCCGACCGCCGCGCCTCGCGGACCGCGGTCGCCCACTGCAGCGCTGTTCGTGATCCCCCAATAGAAGCTGCCGACGTCAATCCAGTCCCTGTGATCCCGCTCGGTCGATTCACCCTGGATGCCGTCGATCTGCAGGTAATAGGTGGAAGCGGCAGATGCGCTGTTCGCACCCATGCCGAAAACGGCAACGGCGATTGTCGTAAGCAGTATTCCCTGTGATTTCTTATATATCGCGTTCATGACGTACCCCTAAAAGAAGATCTGATCTGGAATCTGATCGCGGGCCGTCCAGCTGCATCTCCCCGGCCGAACCGCAAGCAGATGACGTGGTGAAGTGCCCCGGATGCTACGCTCAACGTAGTATCACCACCATCCCCAAGCTGAATCCTTCATCTGATTTGTTACCTATCTCCGTCGTGTGTAATCAAAGGCTCACTGCTGATGTTGGCCACAGGACCCACAACAATGCGCCACACCGTACTGATCAGCCGGCTCTACCTGCCTGCTTTTGCCTGCTCAAGTCAGCTGCGAACAAGACCCGAACTGGCATCGCTGCCCAATGTGAGTTTTCACGGATCCAGTCGCGTCGCATCCGGGGGGCTGGCCAGATGACCCGTCCAACCGTCGGCGGCGGTCCGCAGAAAGTGCTGTACGCGCTGAAGACCGCAACGCAGACCGGCTTGCGCAGCACCGCGAAAGCCCTCAACTCGAAAAACACCTGCAAGGCCTGTGGTCTTGGCATGGGCGGGCAGCAAGGCGGCATGACCAACGAGCTGGGCGAATATCCCAGCGTCTGCAACAAGAGTATCCAGGCGCAGTCCACCGATATCCAGCCGGCGATTCCTGAGTCAGTGCTGGCGCATTCGCTGGCTGAACTGCGCGAACTCGACGGTTACGAACTGGAGCATCTCGGCCGTCTTGGCAAGCCGATCTACAAGGCGGCGGGCGCAGACCGCTACCAGGTCGTGGACTGGGAATGGGCGCTCGACCGGGCAGCAGAGCGTCTGCGCGCGACAGATCCGCAGCGCTCTTTCTTCTACTCCTCCGGGCGCTCATCCAATGAGGCAGGCTTCGTATTCCAGTTGCTGGCACGAGCCTTCGGCACCAACAACGTCAACAACTGTTCCTACTACTGCCACCAGGCCACAAGTGTCGGACTGAAAGCGACGATTGGCACCGGAACATCAACCGTCGAACTGGCCGACCTGTCGAAATGCGATCTCATTTTCGTGATCGGCGCCAATCCGTCCTCCAATCACCCGCGCTTCATCCACAAGCTGCAGGAATGCCGGGCCAGGGGTGGCGATGTGATCATGATCAACCCCGCCCGCGAGCCGGGACTGGTCCGCTTCGCACTACCGAAGCGTCCCGCATCGATGCTGAAGGGCGGCGACTGGATCGCCTCGGACTACCTGCAACCGCGCATCGGATCAGACGTCGCCCTGCTCAAGGGAATCGCCAAGGCAGTGCTGGCTGCCGGCGCAGAGGACCGGGATTTCATCGACCGCTACACCTCGGGGTTTGCGGACTTCCAGGCAGATATCAACGGCGAATCCTGGCCGGCGATCGAGGCACGCTGCGGTATCCCCAGGGCCGACATCGAGCGGGTCGCGGCGCTCTATGCGAAGGCCAACGATGCGGTGTTCGCCTGGGGTATGGGCATGACGCACCACCTGCATGGCGTCGATAACGTCGAGTACATTGCCAACCTGGCCCTGCTCCGCGGCCAGATCGGCCGACCGGGTGCCGGCCTGCTGCCACTTCGCGGCCACAGCAATGTGCAGGGCATCGGCACGATTGGCGTCAAGCCGGTACTTTCTGCCGAGATCTTCGCGCGCATCGAGCAGGCCTTTGGTGTATCGCTGCCCGGCATCGCCGGCCATGACACGATGGCAGGCATGCAGGCGGCGAGTCGCGGTGAAATCGACGCGGCCGTCATCATGGGCGGCAACCTCTACGAGGCCAGTCCGAACCAGCCCTGGGCAGAGCAGGCGCTTAACCGGATCAGCTTCAAGTTATTCCTGACGACCACGCTCAATCGAGGCCACGTGGCCGGCTGCGACGCCGGAGAAGTGCTGGTGCTGCCGGTGACTGCGCGGGACGAGGAATGGGAACCGACCACGCAGGAATCAATGTTCAACTATGTACGACTGAGCGATGGCGGAATAACCCGTCTCGATACGGTGCGTCCGGAGGTGGACATACTGACCCGGCTCGCCGAGCGGCTGCTGCCTGCTACGCCAATCACGTTTAGCGCTTTCCGCCAGCACCGGACACTCCGCGAAGCAATCGCCCGCATTGTGCCCGGCATGGAAGACCTGGCCGATATCGATGTCGCCAAGCGCGAGTTCCATATTCGCGGCCGGCTGTTGCACACACCACACTTCAACACAGCTGACGGCCGGGCGCAGTTTGTCTGTCGGCCGGTATCAGCTCCGTCCGATGCCCCGCTGACGCTGACCACCGTGCGCAGCGAGGGACAGTTCAACACCATCATCTACGAACGGACCGACAGCTACAGGAATCACGCCGACCGGTGGACCGCGATGCTCCATCCTGCCGACCTCGCTGCCCACGGGCTGCAAGATGGCGATACCGCAACGCTGGTTTCCGCGCATGGCCGGATGGAGGACCTCACTGTGCGGGCCTTCGACCTCGCTCGCGGCAGCGTCATGGCCTATTTCCCGGAGGCGAATGTCCTGACTGGGACGGCCGTTGATCCGCGCAGCAAGACGCCAGCCTTCAAGTCCACGCCGGTCTGGTTTGCGGATGTACCTTGAGGGGGGCTGACGGGCTCAGCGTGGAATCCCGCGATGGGTGAGCAGCGGAATCACCTCCACCGTCACATCGCTCCGGCACGACGTCTCGCGCTCAATGTGCTCAGCTATGCTCGTGGCGAGGGTTTCCGGAACCTTGCCACCGAACCGGCGTCGCAGAATGACGGCAACTTCCGCATCGTGATTGCCAAGCAGGGTGACATGAACCGTACTCCCGAACGCGATGAAGCCGGGAACCACATCGAGGGTCACGACCACGGCTGCACGGATTTTCTTCTCCAGATCGAGGTACCGCAGGCGCACGCCCCGCAGGACGAGGATCGCGCCACTGCCGATAAAGTCCAGGGCGACAACGTTCAGTAGCAGCAGGTACAGGGCGTTGCGGCTGTGCTCAGGCGTTCCCAGTGCGAGGCCGATGCCGATGACGGCTGCAGGTGGCACCAGGGAAATTGCGATCTCGACGCCGATGATCGCGTCCATGATCTGTCCCCACGGCGTTTCCACGATACGGGGCTGCGCCACCAGCGCCAGTGAAGCCGCCGCGCCGGCCGAGAGCGCAATCAGCGTGCTTAACACCATCTCGCGCGTGGTCGGCATCGACCTGATCAGGATTTCATGGGTGATGGTGATACCGCTGACATTCCGGTCGAGGATTGCGGTGATCAGCGCCGCGACGCTGACGCCGATCAGGAGCAGTCCGACCAGCTGCTTGGCAAATCCGCCGAGGAAAACCCGCCAGTTGCGAAAGAGCACGCCGATACACACGGCCCGGGAGGGGCCCATGAACGGGGCAACACACATGGCACCGATCACGGCCGCCGCACTGTCGAGCAACAGCCCGGCTGTGGCCATGACGGTTGCGGCGATAACCATGTAGAAATAACCGGGGGTGACTTCCGCGCCGGCAATGGCGCGCTTTTCCAGCGTGGTGTGATAGTCGCGGACGGCCCATACCCCGCCCTTCTGCCTGTCGTTGGCCTCGCCGCGAAGAATGTCCTGCTGGGTGCTCTGATTGTTCATTGCTTGCCTGAAGCTGCCGACGGTGGGGCCATAGCTCGCCGACTGCTCACAGCGCCGCATCGCGCGTCAATCATCTACACCCTTCTTGCAGGCAGCGCCAAGCCATCGCCCGCTCATCTCAACGTGCACCTTGGTACCGGCACCCTGTGTGATGTCGATGACGCCGGTATACTTCTCAGGCGATGCCGCATCGAACTTGAAGTGTCCTACAGATGCTTCCGGTGCAGCGCAGGTCTCTTCAACTTCCATGTGTCGCGGACTCTGCGTAATCACCTTTCGCGTGCAATTCTTTCGCTCACTCTTGCCCAGGTCACCGCGATCCAGATCCTGTTGCGTGACACAGGACTGCTCTGTCAACGTGTTCACCTTGCCCGAGCGGGCACGCATTGCCGCCTCAATTTTGGCGCGCTGGGCCGGCGGCATCCCTGCCATCGCCTCCTTCGGCATCTGCATGCCCTCAACCAGGGTCTTGGTGGTTATCTCCCAGGCCCCGGTCTTGATATCCAGAGTTCCGGCCTGGCTCGCGAAAGGCAACGTAATCAGGATCATGGCGCTAAGCACGATCTTCATGGTGGTCTCCTCAATTGAGCGGGGTGACACGTCGGCGCTCCGAAGGCGGTTGAGCTGACAACCCTTTGGGTGGTGCTGTCTCAAGCCAGCCTACGCGCGAATAATAATTCCAGCCAGCAATTCCATCACCAGATGAAAGGAACGAGCCGCCTGGTCCGCAACCCATAGTCGGCATATTCGGGATAGCGCAATGTCAGCAGGCGCTCTTCGGCGCTGATGCGCACGGCAATGCCGGCAGCGGCTGCCAGTAACAGCAGCCAGTTGACAGGATTGCTGTGCGATACCGCAGCAGCAACCACGAAATACAAAACGGCAGCGTAAATCGGGTGTCTCAAAAAACGGTATGGGCCTGTTGTCACCAGCAGTCCACTGCCGGGATCAGCGACAGCACGAAAACTGCGCAGGCCAAAAGTAAGACGTGCCCAGATCATCAGCGCCACCGCCACGAGTTGCACAGCCAGCGCCACCACTCCGGTGGCCAGCAGGGCGTGGCGGGCCAGCAAGCCGAGTGCAGCACACACCATAAGTGCATAGCCGAGCAACGATAGTGCCGTCCAGTTCCTCAAGGGTTTTGTCATTCAGCCTTTATACTAAAGTCTGCACTTGGCGGGTTCACGGGAAAAGAGTCATGGGTTGGATCGTTATCGTCCTGTTTACAGCGTTGTCGCTGTACCTGATCAGCATCTACAACCGGCTGGTGACGGTACGCAATGGCGCGCGGAACGCTTTCGCACAGATCGACGTGCAGCTGACGCGCCGTCACGACCTGATCCCGAATCTCGTTGAAGTTGCCAAAGGCTATCTGGCGCACGAGCGAAATACCCTCGAAGCCGTCATCCAGGCGCGCAACTCGGCTGTATCCGGACTGAAGGCCGCCGCTGCCGATCCGGCCAATAGCGCCGCAATCGATGCGCTTGCCGGTGCCGAGAACCAGCTCAACAGCGCGCTTGGCCGGCTTTTCGCGCTGGCGGAAGCCTATCCCGACCTGAAGGCCAATCAGACCATGATGCAGCTCACCGAGGAACTGACCACGACTGAAAACAAGGTAGCCTTTGCACGTCAGGCATATAACGACGGAGTCATGAACTACAACAACGCGCGCGAGGTTTTCCCGAACAACTTCATCGCCACCACCTTTGACTTCAGCGCCATGAAATTGCTCGAGATCGAAAATGTCGTGGCACGCGAGGTGCCAAGGATCAGCTTCAGCTGAACGGCACCGGCCCGACCGCTGCCAGACACATGAACTTCTGGGCCCGTCAGGCCGAAGCCCGTCAGCGCAGCCGCTGGCTCATCGCGATATTCATCGCCGCCGTGCTGGCGATTTTGCTGGCTGTCAACTTCGTTGTCCTGAGCCTGTTCGCCCTGGTCGATGCCGGTCAACCGATCGTGGCTGACACGCACTGGCTGGCACGTCATCCACAGGCCGCTGTGACCACGACACTGGTGGTGCTCGCCATCATCGGCATTGCCAATCTCTACAAGACCATGTCACTGGCAGGCGGCGGCGGTACTGTCGCCAGGTCGCTCGGCGGAATGCGGATACAGGCCGACACTACCGATCCACTCCAGCAGCGACTGATGCACGTAGTTGAGGAAATGGCCATCGCCTCGGGGGTGCCGGTGCCGGCGGTCTATGTACTGGAGCAGGAAGAAGGCATCAACGCTTTCGCCGCAGGCCATACATCCGCCAATGCCGCCATCGCCGTGACCCGCGGCGCGCTGCAGAACCTGAATCGCACGGAACTGCAGGGCGTGATCGGACACGAGTTCAGTCATATCCTCAACGGCGATATGCGGCTCAACATCCGCATCATGGGCATGCTTTTCGGCCTGCTGGTGATTGCCATCGTCGGGCGCACGGTGTCCTGGTATGCGCCGCGCCAGAGCGACAGCCGGCGTGGTAGTAGCGGGCTGCTCATCCTTGCCGGCGTGTCGGTGATGGCGCTTGGCTATGTGGGCGTATTCTTCGGCCGCCTGATCCAGGCCGCCGTCTCGCGCCAGCGTGAGCTGCTGGCCGACGCCTCAGCGGTGCAGTTCACCCGCGACACCACCGGGCTGCGCGATGCGTTGCTGAAGATCGGCAGCGTGCGCGGTTCCTGGCTTCGTCATCCCGATGCCGAAGAGGTTGCGCACATGTTGTTCGCACCCGGCATGACGCGCTGGTTTGCCACGCACCCACCGTTGCTGGAACGCATCCGTGCCCTCGACCCCGGCTTCGATCCGGCGGCGTTTGGCAATCTGCGCCTTGAGGTAAAGCCGCAGCCACTCGGCGTCGTCGATGTGGTCAGCAATGACCGTCTGCCGCGCTCCTTCTACGAGAACGTGATCCCCGCGCACCGGTCCATGCCGCTGGAGCCGGCGACGCTACCCGGGCTGGTCGGCAATCCGGGTCTTCGCGAGGTGGCGCACGCGGCAACGCTGCGCGAGTCACTGGCCAACAAGTTTGATGGTGACGGCGGCGACCACATCGCCCGCGCCACCGCACTGCTCTTTGCCCTGGTGCTGGATGCAGCGCCTGCAGCGCGCAGCAACCAGCTACAGAAACTGCGTACGACTTTCGGCCCCCGGCTGGAAGCGCAGGTTATCGAGCAGAGCACAAAGCTTGCCGGCTTGCGTACCGGTCTGCATCTGCCACTGCTGGGGAAGATCGTACCGGTACTGCGGCAGTTGCCGGCAACGGCGCGACGCCGGGTGCTCGATTGCCTGGCTGAGTTGTGTCGCATGGATGGGATGACCAGCGTCTTCGAGTACGCCGTGTGCACGCTGGCGCGCAGCTATATCGGCGAGTCGCTCGAACCCCGCCGTGTTGCGCGGCGGGTCAACATCGCCGATAGCATCGCTGAACTGCAGATCCTGTTTTCCACCCTGGCCGCACATGGCCAGATCCAGTCGAAAACTGCAGAGCAGGCGTACTCGGCGGGGATCACATACCTGGGGCTGGCGCAAACTCCGACATTCAACCCGGTGCCTGGCTGGAGCGGTGCACTCGACCGGGCCCTGCGCTGCCTGGATGGACTACCGGCCGCCGACAAGGCTCGTCTCATCGAAGCACTGGGTATCACGATCGTGCACGACGGTCAGGTCATGCGTACGGAAGCAGAACTGCTGCGCGCTATATGTGCGGTGCTGCACTGTCCGCTGCCACCGCTGGTGGAGCAGGACTGAGTTCTGCTGACGGGGCCGCGCGGCCAGCGTCGCCGGACATGCGCAGCGCCAGTGCCGCAATCGGCGGACCGATCGTCTCGAATACCGCGACCGCAGACAGCACCAGCGCCGAAACCTGCGCGCCGAGTTCGGGCATCAAGCTGCTGGTAGTCTGGGTGAGGCCGATCGCCAGACCAGCCATCGGTACCAGCAGCAAGCTCACCGCAACCGACTGACGGTGGCTATAACCAAAGATCAGGCCACAGCCATAGACAGATGTGGTCTTCGCCAGCGTGCGGGCCAGTACACAGGCCGCTGCGACCGGCGCGTAAGTCACCACGTCATGCAGATGCAGGTTAGCGCCGGCAAAGACGAACAGGATGATGAAAAACACATCGCCGCCACCGCCGAACTCAACCCGCGTCAGACGCGACTCGCCCTGCAGCCAGCGACAGGAAATACCCAGGGTCAAGGTAGCGAAGAGACTGGAAACCTGGAAGGCCTCGGCCAGACCGAGCGAAAGCATCACGCCGCCAACCACCAGCGCAAAGCGAAAGTGGGCCTGTGCATCGGTGGTCAGCAAGGCAATTCGTGTAATCAGCCAGGCTGCTGCAACGCTGACGGCGATGGCACCGATCATCTGCCAGACCGGCAAAAACATTGCGGTCAGAAGCGACACCTGCGAACCAGCCAGTGCAAACGGCAAAGCCAGCGAAAACAGCACGAAGGCCAGTACGTTGTTCATCGCCACGAGAGACTCAGCCGCATTTACCGTCGGCCCGGCAGCGTGCAGTTCGTGCGCCACATGCATCAATACGGCGGGCGAGGATGAAACCGAGATGGCAGCCGCCAGCACGGCGACGATCGGCGGCGAACCGACCCAGATCGCCAGGGCAAAGATTGCTACGAAGGTCAGGCTGCTTTCCACCAGGCTGGTCACGATAAGGGCGCGGTTTTTCAGCACCAGCCACGGGTGCAGCGCGGCGCCCAGCTGAAACAGGATCAATCCTAGCGCGATATCCACCAGCACGCGCGCACCGTCCAGTGCTTCCTGCGACAGGAGGCCGAGGCCGGCCGGGCCGATGATGAGCCCCAGGACCATGAAGCCGGTGATGGTCGGCAGCCAGCGCACCCGCGCTGCCAGTATTCCACCCAGGGCGCCGAAGGCCAGCAGGATACCGAACACCAGCATCACGTTCATCGAGGGCAGAGTCGATGGCAGTACGCTGATCACCTGGACGGCTTCGGTCTCCATCAACGCGATCTCACCGGCTCAGCTTCGGTTGGCAGCGGTCGGAGCATCTCGGCGTAATAGCGTTCACAGTTACCAAAGGGCCGGAGATCAACCTCGTCGCGCTGCACCTTCAGAACCTCCGGCTTGTCCCAGCTGCCGGATACCCGGTAGTAGGACTCGCCAAAGGAACTCAGCGACTTGCGGAAGATCTGCGAGATCAGCACGACCGCACCACCGATCACCGGCCCGCCGGCAACCGCACCGAGCGCCAGAACGTCGGTGACGTGCGGGCGTACGACCGCGACCTGGTTGTAGGTGCGCTTTGGAAAGTTGACCTGGCCAACGATGCCCAGATCCGTCGCTGGACCGTCCAGCGTCAGGTTGCAGGTAAAGGCGTTGCCGTTATCAAAGCGAAACTCACCGTCAACATTGTCGAAGGACAGCCCCTTATCGGTGATATCCGAGAAATCGAGGCCCAGTCGACGCGGCAGCGTGGCGATACTCAACAGGCCGAGCAGGCGGCCGCCGCCCGGATCTACTGGCAGGACCTGCCCGTTCCTGAGGCTGATCACGACACGACCGCCGGCAATAGAAAGGAAATTCGCGCTCGGCCCGCCCGGCCAGAACAGGTCGAGCGTGACATCCGCCTTTTCACCTTCTATAACCGGGTCGTAGCCCAGCGCGACCAGCGTCTGCTTGATGTTGTCCGACTCCAGCTTCAGATTGAGTTCGCTGCGTTGCTGTGTGATATCAGCGCCCACGACGACCCAGGTACCGTTACCGCTGATGCTGAAATGCGCCGCCTGCATGGTGAGCGGTTCCACCACCACGCCATCGCCACGCTGCGCGATATCCGCCTTGAGGTGGCCAAGCTTCATGTCGCCAAGGCTGAAATCGGCAATATCGGCGCGCACAGGCGGCAGTGTGCGTGGATCGGCCCGTCCCTCGCCGCTGGCCGGATCTGTCTCCTGCAGCCAGAGGCGCTGCATGTCGAGCTTCAGCGACTTATCGGCTGACAGCGCATCAGGTACCGTGATCAAACCTTCGGCGTTGCGGCCACGGACACCAATTTTCCAGAGCGGGCCGGTATGCGCTGCCTTGATGGAAGCGTCGCGGAACAACTGACCGAAGATCGAAAACCGATCGACATCGACGAGGATCTGGCGGAGCAGACTGCCGCCCGACTGATTTGCAGCACCGGACTCACTGTCCGGCACCGGGAACCAGTCCTCGAAGCGCAGATCACGGAAGCTGCCGGTAATCTCAACGCCGGGTATGCCGGGCACCGCAGCCAGCGGACTGCCGCTGCGCAAGTCTCCGCGCTCAAGGCGCCACGGCGTACCCGGCAGCGAAGTGAAACGCAGCGCCCAGCTGATGCCACGCTTGAGGTGTCCGGTCACGTCGATCTGGTCGTGCTCCGGGAAAAGGATCGCCATTTGCAGCGGCTCCTGCGTATCCGCTGTCTTCTGCAGCGGCGCGCCCATCGTGCTCGCCAGTCCGGCCAGATCAGACCCAATGTCGATGCGCAACGGCTGCTGGTCTTTTGCCTTCGGCACCAGCGCTGTTGCCGTCCAGTTCACCGCCCCATCGAGACGGCCCGCGTAGGGCAGCGAAAATGCCGCCGCCAGCTTGTCTACCGGTGTGACACCACGCAGCCCGGCCACATGGCTCAGCTCGGGCTCATCCTTGCCGGCCGGCCGCAAGGTGATGGCGACCGGCTCATCGAGAAACCGCCCGCTCAGCTTGTCGGCCGAGAGATGCGTGTCATCGAGCCGGACCACGCCATTCAGGTCAGTGAGCCGGTATGCGACACCCTTGAGACCGAGGCTCGCATCGCTCGCCTCAAAGCTGCCGGTCACATGGAAATTCTCCGGGTCGGCGATCGGCATGCTGAGTTGCACGGCGGTCGTGACCTTGCCGCGGCCGCTCACGCTGTTAAGCGTTGGCCCAAGCAGCTGGGCGATCGGGCTCGCGCGCAGAAAAGCGAGCACCTGTCCCAGCTGCATGTCATCGCTGGTCGCCACCTGCAGCTCGGGCTTGTGCATGAGATTGGCGACCCGCACGCCGGCATCACGGAAGGGCACGCCGGCGATGGTGCCGATATTTTCCTGTGAGCTGAGGCTGTTGTGATCAATCACCACGGTCGTGCTGAGATTTTCCAGCCGCGGCCAGCCGGGCGCGTAATCGAGCACCCCGTCTTCAACCGAGAACTCAACGCGGAACACGCCATCACCCTCGTCATAGGGAAAGGCCTGCAAGGGTCCCCGCCAGATCAGCTCGCCTTGTGGCACGCGTCCGGTGATGATCGACTGATCGAGCCACTTCACCAGTGGTTTGCTGAACAGCATCAGCGGCAGATGATCGACCACTGCGGGTGCCGACGAGGCCACGACCCTCGCCTTGACATCCACGTAGGGCGAACCGGATGGCGGCAGCGTGACCGACAGCCTGGTACGGGTATCGATCTCGGCATTGCTGATACGCAGATCGTCTGTATACAGCTGCAGTCCTGCCGGGGCGAATTTCCAGGCAAAAACGCCCACCGTGCGGGTGGTGTGCAGATCCTCACGGAACAGCCAGGGCAGGCGTAGCAGACCGTCCGCCGCATCGACCTCGATCTTGCCACCGCGCTCATTGGCCTGCAGCTTGCCGCTGACCCCGGCAAGCGCCCAGCCTGGCGCTGGCATGACCACACCGAGATTATTGAGCGTCGCCTGTGCCTGCCAGGTGGCGGGCTGTCCAGGCACGACTTCGGCTGTGAGACTGAAATCCTGCACTTCACCCAGCAGCTTTTCCGGCAGTGGTCCACTGCGCAAACCGGATGAGGCCACAGAGCGAAGCAGCGGCCAGATATCTGTCATACGCACTGCATCTGCGCGGGCCTGGTACTGGCCCACGCCGGAGTCCTGCAGGCTGTAACTGATTTCCGCACTGGCAGCTTTACGCGTCTTGTTGCCCCGCTGTGCCACCAGCCGGTCGACGCTGGCCTGCCAACCGCTGGCCGAACGTTTCCAGCGCGCGCTTAACCCCAGTTGGCGAAAGCTCATGTCGGCTACACCAGGCGCACTCTCGATCTGCGTTTCACCCAGTTCGAGATCCAGATTGATCTGGCCCGGCACCAGTCCGCTCATCGCCAGTTCAATCTCCAGCTGACCGCGACCTGACTTGAGCGGTACCCACTGGTTGGCAAGCAGTCGCAGCGCGCGACCGAGTTCGACATCAGCCGCCACCAGGCTGAACGCCCACTCCGGGGCCGGAGCATCTTTGGCGACCACGGCGCCCGGCAGCAATTCAGCCGGCAGTCTGCCCGCGAGCTCGAAACGCCGACCCAGCTCATCGCGGCCCTCAAGCTCGCCGGTAAAACCGATGCTGTCGGGAGCCAGGCGGAGTTCCAGCTTCCTGGTCATCAGGCTCACGTCCGGCACCAGTCGCCCGGCATCGTGCAGCTGCACACCGATGTCCCGCAGGTTCAGATCAAGGCGCGGCAGTTGTCGATTGCGTGGTTGCCGTAGCAAATCCTCAAGCGGAACGGCGTTGACCAGCACTTTGCCATCGGGCAACCGCTCGATACGGACATCGGCCTGACGGATGGCAACCCGTCCGGGCAGCAGGCGGCGCTCGCTAACCAGTTGCAGCACGTTAATGCCGACACTGAGTTCAGCGGCATCGAGCACGGGCTGCCGGCCGTCGTGGGTGCGGATGTGCACATCGATAAAGCGGATCTCCGGCCCATGCAGGGGCCAGCTCGCGCTAAGTTGCGCAAATTGCACATCGAAGCCGGTGGCCTCATTGGCGAAGCGCCGGATGGTGTCCTGATATTCCGGGGCCATTGGCAGCAGCAGGCGCGCGATACCGACCAGCACGGCGAGCAGGATGAGTCCGGCGGCGCCGATGGTCGCCAACCAGCCCAACCAGCGACTGAGGATACTGCGTTTCTTCACGGCAGCACGGGCCTACACGAGTACCACGTCAAACTGGTCGGGCGCATACAGGCCCTCCGTCTGCAGACGGATCGACTTGCCGGTGCGCTCCTCAAGCTCAGCGATGCTGGCCGCCTCTTCATCGAGCAGCAGCTCGATCACATCCGGCTGTGCGAGTACAACGTATTCCTTGAAATTGAACTGGCCGTGCTGGCGCAGGATCTCGCGAAAGATCTCGTAGCACACGGTTTCGGCAGTCTTCACCTGGCCGCGACCATCACAGGTCGGACACGGCTTGCACATCAGGCGCTCCAGGCTTTCACGTGTGCGCTTGCGCGTCATGGCCACCAGCCCCAACGGCGATTCAGCAGCGATCTGGGCACGACCATGGTCGCCGGCCAGTGAAGCCACCAGCGCATCCATGACCTGGCGACTATGCGCAGCCTCCAGCATATCGATGAAGTCGATGATGATGATTCCACCCAGGTTGCGCAGCTGCAGCTGGCGCGCAATCGTCACGGCCGCTTCGAGATTGGTGCGGAAGATGGTTTCTTCCAGATTACGGTGACCGACATAGGCGCCCGTGTTGACGTCTACGGTGGTCAGTGCTTCGGTCTGGTCGATGATCAGATAGCCACCGGACTTCAGTTCCACCTTGCGCTCGAGCGCCTTGCGGATATCGTCCTCGACGCCGTACAGGTCGAAGACCGGACGCGGGCCGGCGTAGAACTCGATACGCGGCGCCAGCTCAGGCATGAAGGTACCGGCAAACTCGAGCAGCTGCGCACAGGCTTTCTGCGCATCGATACGTACATGCTCGGTCTGCGGCCCGGCCCGATCTCGCAGCACACGCATCGCCAGCGGCAGGTCTTCATGCACCAGCGCCGGCACGCTGGCCTGCTGGGCGCGATTCGCGACCAGCGCCCAGAGCCGACGCAGAAACAGAAGGTCGGCACGCAGCGACTCACTGTCCATGCCTTCTGCCGCCGTGCGTACGATGCAGCCACAGGTCGCACCGGAATCGGCGAGCACTTCGGTGATCACGGTCTTCAGGCGCCCGCGTTCGCTTTCTTCTTCGATACGCCCGGACACGCCGACGCTGGCCTCCCTCGGCAACAGCACGAGATAGCGCGATGGCAGGGTAATGAAAGTCGTGAGGCGCGCACCCTTGCTGCCGAGCTGGTCTTTCGCCACCTGCACCAGAACCGTGTCGCCCTCGCGCAGCAGCTGGCGGATGTTGGCCTCCTCACCGGCTGCTGCCGGAGCAGCGCCGTTCGGCGGCTGGATATCGGAAGCGTGCAGGAAGCCGGTACGCGGCAGGCCAATGTCGATGAAAGCCGCCTGCATCCCGGGCAACACGCGCATCACCCGGCCCTTGTAGATATTACCGGTCAATCCGCGCCGGGAGGCACGCTCGATGAAGATCTCCTGCAGCGCACCGTTCTCGACCACTGCCGCCCGGACCTCACGAGCCGTGACGTTGATAAGGATTTCTTCACTCATCGCCGGCAGGGCCTCCGAGCAACGGGCCGCAAAAGCTTTCGAGCAGCCGGGCGGTTTCAAACAGCGGCAGACCCATGACACCGGAGTAGCTGCCCTTAAGCGCCGAAATGAACAGGGCGCCCAGGCCCTGGATGCCGTAACCACCCGCCTTGTCGGCGGGTTCACCCGTGCGCCAGTAAGCGATTGCCTCGTCTGCATCGATCGTGCGAAAGCTCACCTCACTGCGGCTCAGTTCGACGCGCTCACGCTTTGCATCGACGATCGCGACAGCGGTCCAGACTTCGTGCGTGCGGCCGCCGAGACGGCTAAGCATCCGCACGGCGTCCGCTTCATCTGCTGGCTTGCCGAACAGCTCGGCGCCAAGCGCCACCGCCGTATCGGCCGCCACCACCGGCGCATTCCGTGCGCGCGGCAACTGCAGCCCGGCGCGAGCCTTCGCCGCTGCCAGTCGGCAGACCAGATCGTCAGCCTTCTCGCCAGGGCGCGGCGTCTCATCAACAGCAACACGCAAGACCTCACAGGCGATGCCGAGCTGCGCGAGCAGTTCACGCCGGCGCGGCGACCCCGACGCGAGATAGACAAAAGCCCTGGAAGTCACATTCAACCCTTTGCTCAGACCTTGTGATACGGGTGGCCCTGCAGGATGGTCCACGCCCGGTACAGCTGTTCAACGACAATCACCCGCACCATGCCGTGCGGAAAGGTCAGCGCCGACAGCGACCAGCTCTGGTTGGCGCGCTTGCGCACGTCATTGGCCAGCCCTTCAGGGCCGCCGATGACCAGTGCGACGGCACTTTCCTCAAGCTGCCAGCGGGCCAGCTGCCGCGATAAGTCCACCGAAGACCATGGCTTGCCGCGCTCATCCAGGGTGATTACGAACTCATCCGGTTTCAGCCGCTGCAGGATGCGCTGCCCTTCCTTGTCCCGGGCGACGGCAGGGTCACCCCCCGAGGAGCGCAGCGACAACGGGATCTCAACGATTTCTGGCTTCAGGTGCGCCGGCAGGCGCTCCAGGTAGGTGGCTACGCCCGCACGAACCCAGTCATCCGGGCGGCTGCCGATCGCCAGAATTCTTGTTTTCATGCTGCGCGGATCCGGTATCCCCGCCGCCGGCAGGGATGAGGATGATACACGGCACCGCGCAACGACTGGGCAGATAGCGGTCTGGCGACGCTCAGGCGGTTGCGACGCTTTCCATGTCCCAGAGGCTTTCCAGCTTGTAGAACTCGCGGGCGCGAGGCTGCATCACATGCACCACCACATCGACCAGGTCCACGAGCACCCACTCGCCGCTACCCGTCCCTTCAACACCCAGCGCCGCAACACCAGCCGCATCAGCCTGCTGGACCAGCCAGTCAGCGATGGACCTGACATGCCGGTCGGAGGTACCACTGACCACGACCATGTAGTCGGTGATCGCAGTCTGCCGGCGTACGTCCAGCACCCGGACATCACGGGCTTTCAATTCTTCCAGGGCGGTAGTCACCAGACTCAAGAGCTTCTTGCTATGCACGAGATTGCACCTCCTTTGGGCGCAGATAGATACGATTGGCCTGGATGAGTTCCCGGACGCTGTCCGGTACCAGGAAACGCGGATCGCCGCCGGCGGCGATCAGGCGGCGGATTGCCGAGGACGCGATCTGCAGCTGCGTCACCTGGCGCAGCAGGATGCCACCGGCCGGGGCTGCGCGGAGTACAGCCGCCTCATGTAGCTGCCGCTCAGTATAAAGCTGGCCCAGCTCGCCCTCGAACTGCGGCGTCCAGCCGGGACGCTCTACCACGACGATATGCGCAAGATCCGGAATCTCACGCCAGCGATGCCAGCCGGGCAAACCCAGGAAGGCATCCATGCCAAGGATCAGGACCAGCGGTGTTTGCGGCTGGCTGGCACGCAGGCTGAGGAGCGTATCGACGGTATACGAAGTTCCTTCACGGCGCAGTTCGCAGTCATCGACCACAAAGCCAGGCTGCCCTGCTATGGACGCTTCGAGCATGCCGAGGCGCTGCGCTGCGGAGCCAATGGCCGCGGCACGATGCGGCGGCATACGGCTGGGAATGAAGCGAACCTCGGCAAGTGCGAGATCAGTCAGCAGTTCCCAGGCTGTGCGCAGGTGCCCGACATGCACCGGATCGAAAGAGCCACCGAACAGACCGACAGGCGCTGGCAAGGACACCATCAGCTGAGTTCGGCCGCTAACAGCGGTTGGCCGGCCAGCGCCAGCGTGAGTTCGAGCAGCGCGTTCCAGGCTTCACCCCTGCGTGCGCCCTTGACGATCTGGTCGGCATCACTGGCCATGCTGAGCAAGCGGCGCAGCGATGCCGGCTTCCGGCCGCGCAATGCACGTACATAGACATCGGCACGCGATTTCCACAGGCCCGCAGCCTGCACTGCAGCCTGTGCCGCTCGCTCGAGCGGCAAGTCGCGACTGGTGCGCAGACCGGCATCCACCAGCACAGACACTTCGCGCACCAGCGCCCACAGGACCAGCGGTGCGGCCACACCTTCTTCGCGCAGCCCGTTGAGTATGCGGATGGCGCGCGGCGTATCGCCAGCCAGTGCAGCATCGCCGAGTTGAAAAACATCAAAGCGCGCGCCATCAGCCACCGCAGCCTGGATCTGCGCCACGTTCAACTGCGCGCCGTCGGGATACAGCAGGCTGAGCTTGTCGATCTCCTGCTGTGCGACCAGCAGATTGCCTTCGATGCGGGCTGCCAGCAACTCCGCACCTTCGCTATCGCAGCCGAGTTGCACGGCCTTGAGTCGCCGGGCAATCCAGCGCGGCATTTCCGTCGACGACGGCGCACGCAACTCGAGCCACACGCCATCCTTATTGAGCGCAGTGACCCAGGCGGAGTCGGCCGTCTTGCGGTTAAGCGCCGATGTGACCACCGCGACGATGTTGCCATCGACAGGCCGGGCAGCCAGTGCGCGCAGCGCGCGCGAGCCCTCGTCGCCGGGCGCAGCCGTCGGCAGACGCAGCACGATCAGCTTGCCGGCCGAAAACAGTGAGCGGACGCTGAGCGAGGCGACCAGCGCCTGCCAGTCGAAACCACGCTCGACAGTAAAGGATTCACGTTCGTCGCAACCTTGCCGGAGCGCAGCACTACGCAAGGCATCAAGCGCCTCGTTGAGCAGCAAGGGCTCATCACCCGAAAACAGATAACAGGCCGACAGGCTTCCACCCGGCGGGGCAGAAAGATGTGCGCCTAACTGCTCAGCGCGCAGTTGCATGCACTACCGTCACTCGCCAAGTTGGGTCCAGTCAATCGACTCCTCTTCGAGCAGGATCGGAATACCCGCACGCACGGGGTAGACCAGCCGGCCATCGCGGGTCACCAGCGCTTCAGTGAGTTTTTCGTCGAGCAGGTTCTCTGAGCGGGCATGAACAGCCCCGCTTTCGATCGCTGAGTTGAGGCGTGCCAGCCTCGTTCCGTCCAGCAGCTGCAGTGGCAGCCTGGTGACCGGGCAGCAGACGATGTCTAGAAGTTTTTTGTCCATTTGATGCGCCAAAACTATAGCACAGGGGTACGCGGCTCCCGCCCGCGCCCCCAGGCAACATATTCTTCCGGGACCGGATCCGGGCCGCCCTCCACCCAGGGGTGACAGCGCCCGATGCGACGCAGCCCGAGCCAGCCGCCGCGCAACAGTCCAAAGCGAACGATGGCCTCAGCGGTATAGCTTGAGCAGCTGGGAAAGTAACGGCAGCACGGGCCCAGCCAGGGCGACAGAATCAGCTGGTAGCCGCGGATCAGCCGGACGGCGGCCCGCGTCGACAGGCTGTGCGATGTTTTCAGCTCGCCACACATGTGGCTGCAGCGAGGCGGATAGCACCGATCATCGAATGCAGACCATTGCTGCGCGTCGGGCTCAGGTGCTGGTCGAGACCAATTGCGCTGATGAAGTCGGGCGGCGTGTCGAGGATTTCCTGCGCTCGTCGGCCGTTATAGATGCGCAGCAGGATCGCGATCAGCCCGGAGACGATCGCTGAGTCACTGATGGCCTGAATGTCGAGGCGATCGCCCTCGGCATGCGTCACCAGCCAGACCTGCGACTGGCAGCCGTGGATCTTGCGCACCTCGGTCTTCTCGGCCTCCGGAAAGGGCGGCAACTGCCGGCCCATGTCGATGATGTACTGATAGCGGTCCACCCAGTTGTCGAACATCGCGAAGTCGCTGATCAGTTCTTCCTGGGCCTCGGTGATCGACTGGTTTTTTTCTGCTGTAGTCATCCGGTGCTCCGCCGCCAGCGCGTGCCCTCAGCGCTGTCTTCGATCAGGATACCGGCTTCGACCAGCTGGTCGCGGATCTGATCCGCCAGCTTGAAGTCGCGATTGGCGCGTGCTGCCCGACGGGCCGCGAGCAGGGTCTCAATCTGCTCCGCCGACAGGCCGTCGCTGACTTCGGCCATAAACCAGGCATTCGGGTCAGCGCTGAGCAGGCCGAGCAGCGCGCCGCTCGCGCGCAGACGCGCCGCGAGTCCCGCACGCTCTGCCGGATCGGTACTGCGATTCGCATCGCGGGCCAGATTGAAGAGCACGGCCAGCGCTTGCGGCGTGTTCAGGTCATCGTCGAGCGCTGCAATGAACGCTGCATCCGGCTCGACCTCCAGCGCCTGCCAGCCATCCACATCGCGCAACGCACCGTAGAGGCGGTCAAGCTTGCGCCGTGCCTCGGGCAGCACATCGCTGGTCCAGTCAAGCGGCTGCCGGTAGTGCGCGGCGAGCAGCGCAAGCCGGATCGCTTCGCCGGGTGCCTGCTCGAGCAGGTTGCGCACCAGCAGCACATTGCCCAGCGACTTCGACATCTTGGTGTGATCGACATTCACGAAGCCGTTGTGCAGCCAGTAGCGGGCAAAGAGCGCGCCACCGTTCGCGCAGCTGCTCTGTGCGATCTCGTTCTCGTGATGCGGGAAAATCAGGTCGTTGCCGCCACCGTGGATGTCGATGGTGGGACCGAGGTGTTCGGCCACCATCGCCGAGCACTCGATATGCCAGCCTGGGCGACCGCGCCCCCACGGACTGTCCCAACCCGGCAGATCCGGCGTGGATGGTTTCCACAATATGAAATCGCCGGCAGCTTCCTTGTAGGGCGCGACTTCCACCCGTGCGCCGGCTAGCAACTCGCGCTGATCGCGCCGCGACAGCGCGCCGTAGCCGGCATAGGCAGCGACGCGGAACAGCACATGTCCTTCTGCCGTATAGGCATGTCCGCTGTCGATCAGCCCGCTGATCATGCGGATGATGCTGGTCAGATGCTCAGTGGCCCGCGGCTCGACGTCCGGTGCCAGCACACCGAGTGCCCGCATGTCGGCGTGGTAGGCCTTGGCATAGCGGGCGGCGATCTCGCCGATGGGCACACCCTCGGCGGCAGCGGCCCGGTTGATCTTGTCGTCGATGTCGGTGATGTTGCGCGCGTAAGTCAGCTGATAACGCGTACGCAGCAGGCGGGCCAGCACGTCAAAGACCACCGCCGGCCGGGCATTGCCGATATGCGGAAAGCTGTACACGGTCGGGCCACAGACATACATGGTCACCCGCCCAGGCTGCAGCGGGGCAAAAGGCTCTTTCTGACGCGTACGCGTGTTGTACAGACTGAGAGTCATGGGCAGGACCGTGCGGAAGGCTGGCTATAATACCAAGCCGGTCCTGTCCGCAGGATCGTTCGCCCCAAGGAATATGAGATGAATCCGGCAGCCCCCTTCGCGCCACGCAAAACCATCGAACAGGTCGAGGAAGGCCATGAACTGGCCCCGAAATTTGATGCACAGGGCCTGATCACGGCCGTCACCACCGACTGGTCCAGCGGTGAACTGCTGATGGTCGGCTATATGAATGCCGAGGCGCTGAGCCGGACGATCAGCACCGGCGAAGCGCATTACTGGAGCCGCAGCCGCCAGGTACTGTGGCACAAGGGCGCCACCAGCGGACTGGTACAGAAGATCCGCGAACTGCTGGTAGATGATGACCAGGACTGCATCTGGTTGCGTGTTGACGTCACTGGCGGTGCCAGCTGCCATGTCGGCTATCGCAGCTGCTTCTACCGGCGTATCCCGACGGGTGGCAAAGCGGCAATCGATGGCAGTCCCCTGCCGCTGGAATTCACCATGACTGAAAAGGTCTTCGATCCAGAAATCGTCTACCCCGGACAGCCGAACCCGACCCAGCTCTGAAGCTGTCGCTGACTTGCGGCAGTCCTATTTCCAGGCTGCGGTCGGCAGTTCGTCGCTCAGGCGGTGAGCCTGCACCCGGATCCATGCCTGACGGGTTCGCACATGACGTGAGGGATTGCGGACGCTGAATTGCTGCGGATTGGGCAGCACGGCTGCGAGCAATGCCGCCTCGGGCTCATTCAGCGCAGAAGCGGGCTTGTTGTAAAACTGTCGGGACGCGGCTTCGACACCAAACACGTGCGGACCGAACTGGGCGATGTTGAGGTAGATCTCGAGGATGCGCGCCTTCGGGCAGCAGATCTCCAGCCACAGCGTAAACCAGGCTTCGAGGCCCTTGCGCATCCAGCTTCTGCCAGGCCACAGCCAGAGATTCTTCGCCACCTGCTGACTGATCGTCGATGCGCCGCGCACCTTCTTGCTGCGCGCGTTGCGCTGCCAGGCCTTGCGGATGGAATCAAAGTCAAAGCCTGCGTGATCGAGGAACTTCTGGTCCTCTGCGGCCATCACCGCCAGCGCGGCACGACGGCTGATCTTTGCGCGTGGCTCCCAGTCATAACGGATACGCGCAGACAGGCTGCCCTGCTCGGCCAGGTTCTGCAGTATGAAACTCGTGGTGAGCGGTGGCAGCCAGCGCAGAGGCAACACCAGCAGCAGGGTCAGCAGCACGAACCCCGCGGCCGCCAGCAGCAGGAAACGCAGAATCCGGTCGCGAAGTCTGGCGCGGGCCATGCGCAGGGTTAACCGGCCAACTCTAGTCGACGGTGGCCATGCGACGGCTCACGAGGCCGACCATGTCCCGGGCGATCTTCTGCATGATGATCTGTTGCTCGTTGGCCTTGCCGAGGACTTCCGTTTCGTCGAAGGGATAGTCGCGCGTCAGGAAGAGTTCTTCCAGCGGAACGATCTCATCGCCATTCACCTCAACTGAAAACCTCACCCGGTAGTACACCTCGTATTCGGCTGGCACATTGCGTGCAGTGACGGTGAGGGTACGACGCCCGGTTTGATCGCTGAGCACCCTGATAACCGTATGCGCCTCACTTGCATCCGTGGTCAGCGTGATGTCGTTCCTGCGCAGCGTGCTGACCAGCTCGCGATAGAACAGGCTGTAACGATTGTCGGTCTGGATATAGGTCACCGCCATGTCGGCGGGAAAATCCGCTGCGGTACGGAAGTGGAAACCACAGGCGGTCAGCCACAGCAGGCTGCAGCCGAGCAGCGCACGACTGATACCGCGTTTCATTCCGGTCTCAGACCACCACATTGACAAGTTTCCCGGGAACCACGATCACCTTGCGAACCGGCTGTCCGGCAACGAAGCGCTGTACGTTGTCATCGGCGAGTGCGGCTTCCCGCACTTCGGTCTCGCTGGCGCCGGTAGCTACTGTAACCCGTCCACGCACCTTGCCGTTCACCTGCACGACGATCTCGACGGTGGCAGCAACGAGCGCAGCCGGATCCGGTTGCGGCCAGGGCTCATCGATGATCGCACCGGCATGGCCGAGCACCTGCCAGAGCCGGTGGCAGATGTGCGGCACGATCGGCGCGAGCATGAGCAGCGAGAATTCCAGCGCCTCCTGGATCACTGCACGGTCAGCGGATGTGGCTGTTTCGGCGCGCACCACGCTGTTCAGCAGTTCCATGACTGCAGCGATCGCAGTGTTGAAGGTACGCCGGCGACCAATGTCATCGCTGACCTTCGCCAGCGTCTGGTGCACTTGTCGGCGCAGCGTGCGCTGCGCATCGTTGAGCACAGCCGCATCCACCTTGCCGGCCGGGCCGCCAGCCGCATGGCCATGGACGGCCTTCCAGACCCGCTTGAGAAAACGCGATGCGCCCTGCACGCCCTCGTCTGACCATTCGAGCGACTGCTCGGGTGGCGCCGTGAACATGGTGAAGAGCCGCGCGGTGTCTGCGCCCAGCGTATCGACCAGCGCCTGCGGATCCACGCCGTTGTTGCGCGACTTCGACATGGTACCGATGCCGCTGGTTTGCACCGGCTCGCCGTCAGCGATCAATACATGGAGCGGTTGGCCAGCCACATCTTCGCGTGCTTCGACTTCAGCCGGATTGAAGTAGGTGATCCGGCCTGAGCCGGCTTTGCGGAAATAGATGTCGTTAAGCACCATGCCCTGCGTGAGCAAACGGGCAAAGGGCTCATCCAGCTGCAGCAAGTCCAGATCACGCATCGCACGTGTCCAGAAACGCGAATAGAGCAGGTGCAGGATCGCGTGCTCGATGCCACCGATGTATTGATCGACGGGCAGCCAGTAGCGCACCCGCTCGTCGACCATCGCCGTGGCGCTATCAGCACAGGCAAAACGCAGGAAATACCAGGACGAATCCACGAAGGTATCCATGGTGTCGGTTTCACGCCGCGCCGGCTGGCCGCACTTCGGACAGCCGCAATTGACGAAATCAGCCCGCTTGTTGAGCGGGTTGCCACTGCCATCGGGCACGCAGTCCACGGGCAGCACCACCGGCAACTGCTCATCCGGCACCGGGACATCACCGCACGCCGCGCAATGGATGATCGGGATCGGCGTACCCCAGTAGCGCTGGCGCGAAATCCCCCAGTCGCGCAGGCGGAACTGCACGCGCTTTTTACCCAGCTGCTGCTTTTCCAGTGCCGCAGCAATCGCATCCACCGCTTGCTTGAAATCGAGCCCGTCGAAAGCGCCAGAGTTTGTCGTGATGCCGTGCTCGGCGTAGGCGGGTTGCCAGGGTGCCGTAGTATCGGTGTAAGCGGCAGTCGGCGAGGCAATCACGCAGCGGATTGGCAGTGCGTACTTCGTCGCAAACTCGAAGTCACGCTCATCGTGCGCCGGCACAGCCATCACCGCGCCCTCGCCATAGCCCATCAGCACATAGTTGGCCACCCAGACTTCGAGCTGCGCGCCCGACAGCGGATGGATCACGTGCAGGCCGGTCGGCATACCGCGCTTCTCGGCAGTGGCGAGATCTGCCTCCATGACGCTGCCGCTCTTACACTCATCGATGAAGGCCGCGAGCTGCGGATTGTTGCGTGCGGCTGCGGTGGCCAGCGGATGCTCGGCCGCCACTGCACAGTAGGTCGCGCCCAGCAGCGTATCTGCGCGGGTAGTAAATACTTTTAGCACCCCATCGACACCGGCTGCCGTACGCGCGGAATCAGCATAGGGGAAGGCAATTTCCACGCCTTCGCTGCGCCCGATCCAGTTCGCCTGCATCAGGCGCACCCGCTCGGGCCAGTCGGTGAGCGTATCCAGCGCTTCCAGCAACTCATCGCCGTAAGCGGTGATGCGCATGTAGTACATCGGGATTTCGCGCTTCTCGACCACCGCGCCGGTACGCCAGCCGCGTCCGTCGATCACCTGCTCGTTCGCCAGCACGGTCTGGTCAAGCGGATCCCAGTTCACGGTGCCAGTCTTTTTATAGACCAGGCCCTTTTCGAGCAGCTTGAGGAACAGCCACTGGTTCCAGCGGTAGTACTCCGGCTGACAGGTCGCGAACTCGCGATCCCAGTCGATGCCAAAGCCCAGTGAGCGCAGCTGTTTGCGCATGTAGGCGATGTTGTCCCAGGTCCAGGTCGCGGGTGCCACGCCCTTGGCCATCGCCGCGTTCTCGGCCGGCAGACCGAAGGCATCCCAGCCCATCGGCTGCAGCACGTTCTTGCCCAGCATGCGCTGATGCCGCGCGATCACGTCCCCGATCGTGTAGTTACGCACATGACCCATGTGCAGCCGACCACTCGGGTAAGGGAACATCGACAGGCAATAAAACTTCTCGCGGGCAGGATCCTCCTGCGCACGAAAACTGCCCTGCTCCACCCACCAGCGCTGGGCCTCAGCCTCAACGTCCTGGGGGTTATAGGGGATGTCGCTACGGGGTGCTTCGCTCACGGATACGCTGCTTGCAAGTCATTGAAAATGGCCGGCAAGGATACACCGGGAGACCGGTTGCTTGCAGGCGGGGTCGGGCTCTGGCGTCATGGCCCGCTGCTGACGCTATCGCCTCCGCACTCGACATACACATCCTCGATCGGGTAGCCGAAGAAGGTATTGAAGCGTACCTGTGCCGTGTATTCACGCATGACAGCCGCATCTGGATCTTCAGAAGCTTTTCCAAAAGAGCGGCGGCCAGCCATGCTGTTCGATGGGGTCTGTGTGCCGACATCAGCGGAGGGCTGCAGGCAATGCCCCGGCTTGAGGGTGACCGCTACCACGCGCCCAACCGGTGCCATGAGGCGCTGAACCGGGTTTTCCCGATATAGCTGAGCGGCAACAAAGGCTTTTCTGGCGACCTTGTAGACAACCGGATCGTTGCGAAAGCTCTCGATTCCATCGTCACTAATCAGGCGTCCCACCGTGACACTGAGCAGTGGCAGCACCACCACCGCGACGAACAGGAAAGCCAGAATACTCAGGAACATTCGCATCGGGCACCGAAAATCTGCCTTGCTTCAGCGCTGTCAACGGCCAGCCTGCGTCCGCGGACTGGCCGCCGACGAGCAGCATGCTCAGCTAAACAGGCCTCTCAGGCGGTCAGCACCATGCGTAATCACGAGGACGATGAGCAGAACAGCCAGCCAGGTGTGCAGGTCAAAAAACAGTGCGCGCAACACCGGGTTGCTCTCCCCGAGGGCAGAAATATCGATAAACCCGAAGGCCTTCACGTCGTAGTCGTTGTACAGAGCTACAAAAAAACCAAGGAC
Organism: Gammaproteobacteria bacterium; assembly: GCA_049290495.1. Classification (GTDB taxonomy): domain Bacteria; phylum Pseudomonadota; class Gammaproteobacteria; order Steroidobacterales; genus SHZI01. The sequence continues at coordinate 31,067 of JBATNV010000201.1, forward strand.
CGGCTGTATCAGCAGCAAGGGATAAAAGATCCACTGCAGCACCATCGGCCAGCGCTTCCACCACTTCGGCGGGGTGTAGAGATGGTTCTTCTTGCGCCACCACCAGCGGACGAGCATGAGGATGAACACCACAATCCCGACGCCAGAGTGAATCGAGATGAGGATCTCTTTCACATCCAGCTCAAAGGTGGCGATCCGCCATCCGGACAGGAGATTGAAGCTGATAAATACAACGCCGATCCAGTGCAACACCTTGGCGGTCATGTACTGGGAAGCTTTGGTTGACGACATGGGCTGTAATCCTTCGGTCGGACACTCGATAAATTGGCGGGCAAGTTTAGTACGAATTTGCCCCAGAGTCCGGCATAGCGCGCCCGTGGCGTAAATTCCCGATGGTCAGACGCTAATAGCGCTGGAGCCAATGCACCCTGACCTTCAGGACCTGGAGGGCCGATACGTCCCCGGCACCTTAGGGAACGCTACGGCTAGCCGGTTCCAGTCGTTGATCGCCACGATCGCCAGGCTGAGGTCTGCGAGCTCCTTTTCTGTAAAGTACTTGCGGGCAACCTCATACACATCGTCGGGCACATGCGTCTTTGCAACGTTCGTCAGCGCCTCCGTCCAGGCCAGCACTGCGCGTTCCCGTTCGCTGCAGAATGGCGTCTCGCGCCAGGCCGGGAGCGTGCAAAGGCGCTGCTGTGTTTCGCTACTCAGTATGTGAATGAACGCAACTGCGCTCCAGCTCCACCAGATGCGGCAGAAGCTCGGAACCCCGCTGCACATGAAAAATAAAACGCGGCACGTCACGTTCAGTTGTCTGTGCCATGAAGGGCTCACCCCAGAAGCTCAGCAGCGCTTCAGTACCCGCGCCCATCTGGTTATCGGAAAGAATGAAGGAAACAGTCTTGCTCAAGCTGCGCCAGTGAGGCTCCCTCACTTTCTCGTTGTGAACACAGGCGGCGATCTTGGGCTGTATGGCCTGCTGCCATAATTCTCTTTGGCTTTCATCGAGAATCAACTGAATCGAGGAAACCATCGGGCTTTCCACCGCTGGCCGCAACAGTACGTCGAACATGCGCTGCGACTTGTACATCGACAGGCACACGTTGAACCACATTGTGTCTCCGCTCATATGCCGAATGAATTTCTCATGTACAGACTGCAGCTGGCGCGGCCCAACCAGGATCACGTCTGGCTGCTTCAGCGCTGACTGAATCCTGTCAACCGTGTGTGCGGTAAGATCGACCTGTTCGGCCGTCAGTTCGTTGTTTCTTGTGTGCCGCATGAAGTTGATGAACAGCAATGCCATCAGCGCAAGAACAATAGGCAAAACGACATGATCGTCCACGACATGCAGAAGATGCAGGACAATCGCCGCAACTGATGCCACGATGCCTGCAATCGCATCCCATTCAAAGCTGAGAAACTTTTTTAATTTCATCTGTAGCCTGACTATATTGAGACGGCACGCTGTGCCCGGATAAACCCGGATATAAGCACCGGATATCGCCCTGTCGCCGGGAATAACGTACAGATTCCCCTCACCTCACACCCCTCGGTATCGCCTGGTCATCCGAAGCGATACGCAGCACGCGAGAGCACACCACGGGCAGCAGCAATAGCAGCAGACACGCACTGAGCATCGGTACGTTCCCAAACCGTACCCACGGGGTTGCACCGCTAAACGGTTGTGCGCTCGCGCTCACGATCGCCACACCGAACTGCTTGCCGCGCTTCCGCACCCTGCCCTGCTCATCGATGATGGCGGTGATACCGGTATTTGTACTGCGCAACATGTATCGGCCGGTTTCGAGGGCGCGGAAGCGTGCCATCTGCAGGTGCTGGTGGGGCGCGATGGAATCGCCGAACCAGGCGTCGTTACTGACATTGACGAGCAGTCCGGCGGCGGGCAGGAAACTGCGCAGTTCAGTACCGAATACGTCTTCGTAGCAGATGGTGGGCGCGAGCGCGACGCCGGGCATCTGCAGTGGTAACTGGTGTGCCGCGCCTGCATCGATATCCTGATAGGGCAGATTCATCATTCGCAACATGTTGCGAATGAAATCCGGCACCGGGAAGTATTCACCAAAAGGCACGAGGTGGCGCTTGTGATAGAGCCCGGCGCCTTCGCCGATCATCAGCAGCGAGTTGTGAAAGGCGTTGGTGTCAAACTCATAGGTGAGGATACCCAGCACGATGGTCTGGTGTCGCGCCTTGGCGAGTTCGGCAAAAGCCTTGAGGTAGTCCTCGACTTCATGCGCAAGCGCCGGAATGGCAGCCTCAGGCCAGATGATGAGGTCCGGCTCTTTCAGCCCGATGGTGAGCTTGCCGTAAAGCGCCTCAGTGGATTCGAGCTCTTCAGCCAGCCACTTACGGTCTTGCGTAATACCACCCTGCACCAGCGCGACCTGCAGCGGATCGCCAGTCGGCGTGGTCCACTGCACTTCGCCAAGCAGCACGGTGCCACCGGCAATCAGGCCAAGCACGAGCAATCCGGCAAGCCGTGCGCGCAACGCACCGGCCAGCAGCACAACAAAAGCACCGGCAATCAGCATCACCAGCAAAGAGATGCCGTGCACGCCGAGCACCGGTGCCCAGACCGCGAGTGGTCCGTCGATCTGGCTGTAACCGACGCTTAACCAGGGGAAGCCGCTGAACAGCCAGCCGCGCAGCCATTCGATGAGCGTCCAGCCTGCCGGCAGAACCGCAAGACACTGCCAGGCAAGCGCACGGCCCGGCACCAGACTGCAGAGCAGGATCCAGACCGCGTGATACAGCGCCATGATGAGAATCAGCAACAGGACCACACCGCCAGCAATTGGCGGGGCGAGGCCACCAAAATCGTGAAGACTGATATAGAGCCAGTACGTACCAGTGACGAAGGCGCCGAACCCAAAACTGAAGGCCCGCAGCGCTCGCTCGCGAGTCGGCGGCCCGCAGAGCAACAGGAGGAGTCCGGCAAACAACAGGGGTGGCAGCCACCAGAGTGCTAACGGCGCAAAGCCGAGCGGTAGACAGGCACCAAGAGCAAGAGCAAGAGCAAGCGCCAGCGATGGTCCGCGGCTGGTCAGCAGGCGACGGATCACGACGGGTTCGCGCTGGCTTCAGGCGACAGCGGTATCGCCGTCTTCAGCGGACGGGGCACGACGCGCAACCTCGACACTGTGGATACGGCGTCGATCGGCCTGCAATACCCGGAAGCTGAATTCGCCAACATTCACGGTTTCTCCGCGCCGTGGCAGGTGTCCCAGCGCATACATCACCAGTCCACCCACAGTGTCGTAGTGTTCATCCTCCAGTGAGGCATCAAAGAACTCATTGAACTCGTCGATACGGGTCAGCGCCCGCAAATGATAAACGCCGGGCTCCTGCTGCTGGATCGGCCCTGCCTCGGCTGAATCGAATTCATCGTCGATCTCGCCGACGATCTCCTCGAGCACGTCCTCGATGGTGATCAGCCCGGTGAGGCCGCCATATTCATCGACCACCACGGCGAGGTGATTGCGGCTGATGCGCAGCTCCTTGAGGAGCGTATTGAGGCGTTTGCTCTCGGGAATAAAGGTTGCAGGGCGCAGCCAGCGGGTGATATCGAAAGGCTGCTCAGAGGCCTCCACGACATAGCGCAATACGTCCTTGGCAAGCAGGATACCAACCACTTCTTCGCGGTCGCTGCCGATCAGCGGGAACCGGGAATGGCCGCTTTCGACGACCGTCTTGAGTATCTCTTCACGCGAGGCATCGCGCTCCAGCACCACCATCTGCGAGCGCGGCACCATCACGTCGCGCACCTGTATTTCGGATACAGCCAGCACGCCCTCAAGCATCGCCAGCTCGTCGGCATCGAGCACCGTGCTCTCGTGCGCGTCGCGCAGCAGCTGGTGCAGATCTTCACGAGTGGCGGTATCGCCCTTGATTATCTGCCGCAGGCGGCCAAACCAGGTCCCGCCTGATCGTTCGTCAGAATCGTCGTCCGTCATGATGTCTGCATTCTACTTGGTTCCTGAGTCGGCGTCGGTGGCATAGGGATCCGGAAAGCCGAGCCCCGCCAGCACAAGGGTCTCCAGTGCTTCCATGCGCGCGGTATCGGCCTCGGTTTCGTGCGTGTAGCCGAGCAGATGCAGGGTGCCATGGACGACCAGATGCGCCAGATGCACGAGGGATGCCTTGCGCTGTTCATCCGCCTCGCGAACCACCACGGGCAGACAGATCACCAGGTCGCCCAGCTCCGCCGGTACATCATCCGGCAAGCCGGCCGCCGCCAGGTCGGGAGGTGGAAAGGCCAGCACGTTGGTCGGTCCCGGCTTGTCGCGCCAGGTCTGGTTGAGCTCGGCGCCTTCCTCCAGACCCACCAGCCGGATCGCCAGCTCGCCGCTGCGCCGGCTGCCTGCCACCTGCATGACGGCAGAAACCCAGCGTTCGAAATCGGCGCCGTCCGGCACCGGCGTCTCGACAGTGGCGAGCTGCACGTCGATGTCGACGTGTGGTCCCGGAGGTTCAGCCCCCACCGTGCCGCTCGTCTGTCCTGGACGCAGCCTCTGCTTCAAAGTGCTGATAGGCCTCGACGATGCGCTGGACCAGCGCGTGCCGGACGACATCACCCGCCGTGAACTGCGTAAACGCGATTCCGGGTACGCCCTGCAGCACCTGCGTCGCATGCTTGAGACCCGAGAGCTGGTGGCGAGGCAGATCGATCTGGGTCAGGTCGCCGGTGACCACCGCACTCGAACCGAAGCCGAGTCGCGTGACCAGCATCTTCATCTGTTCGATGGTGGTGTTCTGCGCCTCGTCGAGAATCACGAAACTCTCGTTGAGCGACCGGCCGCGCATGAAGGCCAGCGGTGCCACTTCGATGATGTTGCGCTCGATCAGCCTGGCAACGCGCTCGAAGCCCATCATTTCGTAGAGCGCGTCATACATCGGACGCAGATAGGGATCTACCTTCTGCGACATGTCACCCGGCAGGAAACCGAGCCGCTCGCCCGCCTCTACCGCTGGTCGCACCAGCACGATACGCCGCACGCGTTCCTCTTCGAGCGCCGCTACCGCACTCGCCACCGCCAGATAGGTCTTGCCGGTACCGGCAGGTCCGATACCGAAACTCAGATCGTGACTGCGAATCGATTCCAGATAGGCGCGCTGATTGCTGCCACGAGGCCGGATATACATGCGCCGCGCCTTCATGGTCAGGCCGCCGTCATCAGCAGAATCGGCACCCTGTGCCACCGCATGCTCCATCAGGTTCTCCTGGATTGTCATGTGCAGGCGCTGTGCATCGACCGGCGCAGTTGCCGCCAGCCGGAACAGTTCGCGCAGGATACGGCTGCCGGCCTGCACGGCAGCTGGCGCGCCAGTGAGCCGGAAGCGGTCGCCGCGATTACTGATGAGGATATCGAGCCGCCGCTCGATTTTCCGCAGGTTTTCATCAAACTGGCCGGCCAGGTTGGCAAGTGCCGCATTGTCGGGCGATTCGAGCAGCAGCTCCTGCGTTTCGGAAGCGGGATCGAGACCGGGGTCTGAAACAGGCATATCTGCTGGCAATCCTCAGGCCGCCACGGCGGAGGAAACGAGTCGGCCACGCAGCGAATTGGCCATCGCCTCGGTGATCACCAGGTCCATGAAGTGTCCGACGCAATCTGGCGGGCCGTCAAAATTTACCCAGCGATTGTTGCTGGTCCTGCCGGCGAGTTGCTGCGGATTTTTGCGCGAGGGGCGTTCGACCAGCACCCGCTGCACGGTACCGGTCATGTCACGGCTGATCGACTGCGCATGCGCCGTAATCTTCGCCTGGAGCACGGCAAGCCGGCGCAGTTTTTCTTCTTCAGGTACCGGATCGGCGAGCGCCGCAGCCGGCGTACCGGGTCGCGGGCTGTAAACAAAACTGAAGGACTGGTCGAAGCCGATAGCCTCGATCAACTCCATGGTAGCTGCAAAGTCCGCTTCGGTCTCGCCAGGAAAACCGACGATCAGATCGGTAGAAATGCTGATATCGGGTCGCACCATGCGCAGGGCACGGATCTTCTCCCGGTATTCGGCGACGGTATGCCCGCGCTTCATCAATGTGAGGATCCGGTCGGAACCGCTTTGTACCGGCAGGTGCAGATGATTGGCGAGTTTCGGCACGCGCGCGTAGGCATTGATCAGACGATCGTTGAACTCGCGCGGATGCGAGGTGGTAAACCGGATGCGCTCGATGCCCTCGATCAGTGCGACATATTGAATCAGCAAGGCCAGGTCAGCGAATTTTCCCTCGTGGGTCGGACCGCGAAAGCCGTTGACGTTCTGGCCGAGCAGAGTGACTTCACGCACGCCCTGCGCCGCAAGCCCGGCAACCTCCGCAACCACGTCGTCGAGCGGCCGGCTGACTTCCTCGCCACGCGTATAAGGCACGACACAGAAGCTGCAGTACTTGCTGCAACCTTCCATGATCGACACGAAGGCCGTCGGGCCGTCTGCCCGGGGGGCGGGCAGACAGTCGAACTTTTCGATCTCCGGGAAGCTCACATCGACGACGGCCCGGCCACGCGCACGGATCTCATCGATGAAGCCCGGCAGGCGATGCAGTGTCTGTGGGCCAAACACCATATCGACGAACGGCGCCCGGCTGCGCACCGCATCAGCCTCCTGACTTGCGACACAGCCACCGACACCGATCAGCACACCGGGCCGCTGTTCTTTCAGCTCACGCCACACCCCGAGGTGCGAGAAGACCTTTTCCTGGGCCTTCTCGCGTATCGAGCAGGTGTTGAGCAGCAGCACGTCGGCCTCTTCAGGCCGGTCGGTCGATTCCATCCCGTGACTGACACGGAGCACGTCCAGCATACGGCTGGAATCGTACTCGTTCATCTGGCACCCGAATGTCTTGATGTAAACCTTGCCCGGCATAGGCAGACAGGCTATCACCTAGCGGATGAAGCCCATACTCTCCAGCTTCACAAGGATCCGGTGGGCGGCCTGGTCGGGTGTAATGCCTTGCGTGTCGATCACCACCTCGGGATGTTCGGGCACCTCATAAGGATCTGAAATTCCAGTGAATTCCTTGAGAATACCGGCGCGCGCCTTGGCGTAGAGTCCTTTGCGGTCGCGCTGTTCGCAGACTTCTATCGGGGTGGACACATACACCTCGACGAAACCGCCGACCGGATCGACCGACTGGCGCACCTTGCGCCGCGTAACGGCATAGGGCGCGATCGGCGCACAGATGGCCACACCACCATTCCTGGTGATTTCCGAAGCCACATAGCCGATACGCAGGATGTTGATATCGCGGTGCTCCTTCGAGAAACCCAGCTCGCTCGACAGGTTCTTGCGCACCAGATCGCCATCCAGCAGCGTCACGCGACGACTGCCGTTCTCGAGCAACTTGGAGAGCAGCGCCCGGGCGACCGCCGATTTGCCGGAACCCGACAGGCCGGTAAAGAAGATCGTGAAGCCCTGCTTGTGACGGGCCGGGTGGGTCTTGCGCAGCTCTTCGACCACCTTCGGGAAGGAGAACCACTCGGGGATATCGAGACCCTCGTTCAGGCGCCGGCGGAACTCGGTGCCGGAGATGTTCAGCACCTTTTCATCCTTGCCGACCTCGTCGGAGGGCACGTACTGCGCGCGGTCTTCGAGGTAGACCATTTCCTTGAACGGCACCATCGTGATATCGAGTTCAGTCTCGTACTGGGCCATCAATTCCTGCGCATCATAGGGTCCATAGAAGGGCTCGCCCTTTGAGTCGTTGCCTGGACCGGCATGGTCGCGGCCGACGATAAAGTGCGTGCAGCCGTAATTCTTGCGAATGATGGCGTGCCAGATGGCTTCGCGCGGGCCAGCCATGCGCATGGCCAGATTCAGCAGCGACAGCGTCGTGGTCTGCTCCGGATACTGTTCAAGTACGTGCTCATAGCAGCGCACACGCGTGTAGTGGTCGACGTCGCCGGGCTTGGTCAGGCCGACCACCGGCTGGATCAGCAGGTTGGCCTCGCACTCGCGCGCCGCACGGAAGGTAAGTTCCTGGTGCGCGCGATGCAGCGGATTGCGCGTCTGGAAAGCCACAACCTTGCGCCAGCCAAGCTTGCGGAAACGACCACGCAATTCGGCAGGCGAGTCGCGCCAGAGCTTGAAATCATAGTGGGTCGGCGATTCGACACCGCGCACCGTACCGCCCACATACACCGGGCCGGCGGTGTTCATGATGTAGTCCACGCCAGGATGTTTCTGGTCCTCGGTACCGTAGACCGCCCAGGCTTCCTTGGCCTTGTCCGGGGTCCAGATATCCTGGATCTGCAGCGTGGCGATCAGCACGCCTTCCTGGTCGCGCAGCGCGATCGACTCACCAACCTTGATGGTTTCCGAGAATGCCTTGCTGACATCGAGATTGATCGGTATCGACCAGATCAAGCCGGACTTCAGGCGCATGTCACGCAGCACGGTCTCGTAATCGCCCTGGCCGAGGAATCCTTCGAGGGGCGAAAAGGCTCCGTTGAGGATCAGTTCCAGATCGCAGAGCTGGCGTTCACTGAGATCCCAGGACTTGTAGTTACGTGCTGTCTTCTTCTCGGCTTCGGCCGCTGCCTCACCGAGGTAGAGCTGCTTCAGTTCGCCGCCGTGTGCTTCCTTGAATGCACCCATGGTCACTTATTCCTCTGAGTATGGTTGTTATGTCGTTATCGGGATCCGGAAAAAAGATCGGCGCACATAGAGTGCGCCGATCAGCATTCTTGCGGGACTATTGCCCGCTTTATTCGGGAGTTCTAGAACGGTATGTCGTCATCGAACTCCGGTGAGTCAGCAGTTGCAGCCTGGGCCTTGGCCTGGGGCTTCCTGGCCGGGCGCGATTCGGACGCACCGCCCTGATAGCTGTCGCCCTCGTCCTGGGATCCGCCACCCATGCCACCGCCACGGCCACCGAGCATCTGCATCTGGTCGGCGATGATCTCGGTGCTGTAGTGGTCTTTCTGTTCCTTGTCCTGCCATTTGCGCGTGCGCAGACGGCCTTCGATATAGACCTGGGAGCCCTTCTTCAGGTACTCCGCCGAGATCTCGGCCAGCTTGCCGAACATGGCCACGCTGTGCCATTCGGTGCGTTCCTGCTGCTCGCCGGTCTCACGATCCTTGAAGCTCTCGGAGGTCGCAATCCGGAGATTGGTTACCGCCGAACCACTGGGCATATAGCGGGTTTCCGGGTCCTTGCCGAGATTGCCGATCAGGATCACCTTGTTGATGCCACGTGCCATATCGATTCCAGCTATTGCTACTTGGGGGGCGATACACGGGCCGGCAGGCCCGCATCCGTCTGTGGGGACATTGTAAGCAGGCCCACCCCAAAAGCCACCGGGATTTCTGGTCATATCCTTATGCAATGCAAGGTAGCCACACCCAGGCGGCGGACACGCTCAGGTTTTGGCTGCACTCCTCCAGCCCCGTATAGTTAGCGGTTCGCTCACCGTCGGCCCCGTCCCGCAGCAAACACAGCCCCTTAGCAAAATGCAGTACATCAGTATCCGCGGCGCGCGGACCCACAATCTCCAGAACATCGACCTGGACCTGCCCAGGGACCAGCTGATCGTGATCACTGGCCTGTCCGGCTCCGGCAAGTCCTCGCTGGCTTTCGACACGATCTATGCCGAGGGCCAGCGCCGCTATGTGGAATCCCTGTCGGCCTATGCCCGGCAGTTCCTGTCGATGATGGACAAGCCCGACGTCGACCACATCGAGGGCCTGTCGCCAGCCATCTCGATCGAACAGAAAACCGCCTCCCACAATCCGCGCTCCACGGTCGGTACGGTCACTGAGATTTACGACTACCTGCGGCTCCTGTACGCGCGCGCCGGCACGCCGCGCTGCCCGACGCATGGCCGCGACCTGCTGGCCCAGACGGTCAGCCAGATGGTCGACCAGGCGCTGGCGCTGCCTGAAGGCACGCGGCTCATGCTGCTCGCGCCGGTGGTGCAGGCACGCAAGGGCGAACACATGCAGCTGCTGGCGGAACTGCGTACCCAGGGCTATGTGCGCGCGCGCATCGATGGCTCGATCTGCGAACTCGACGATCCGCCGAAACTCGACCTGCGACGCAAACACACGATCGAAGTCATCGTGGATCGCTTCAAGGTGCGCGATGACGTCAAGCAGCGCCTTGCCGAGTCCTTCGAAACGGCGCTGAAGCTCGCGGATGGCGTGGTTCGTGTGGCGCCGATGGACGCGGACACCGCCGATGCGCCGGCCGAGATGCTGTTCTCCGACCGCTTTGCCTGTCCGGTCTGCAGCTTCAGCATTGCCGAACTTGAGCCGCGCCTGTTCTCCTTCAATAACCCGGCTGGCGCCTGCCCGAGCTGCGATGGCCTCGGCGTCAAGCAGTTCTTCGATGCCGAACGCGTGGTGCGTTACCCGGAGCTGAGCCTGGCCGGCGGCGCCATCCGCGGCTGGGACCGCCGTAATGCCTGGTACTTTTCCATGCTGCAGAGCCTGGCGAAGCACTACAAATTCGACAGCGAGAAGCCCTACAACGAACTACCCGGACGCATCCAGAACATCCTGCTCCACGGCAGTGGTGAGGAAGTCATCCAGTTCAGCTACTTGACCGGCAACGGTGCAAGCATCCGCCGCAAGCATCCCTTTGAAGGAATTCTGCCCAACCTCGAACGCCGCTACCGGGAAACTGACTCCGGCATGGTGCGCGAGGAACTGGCGAAATTCATGAGCAGTCAGCCCTGCCCCGAGTGCGCGGGGACACGCCTGAACACCGCGGCCCGCCATGTCTTTGTCAGCGACAAGTCGATCGCGGCCGTCACCACGATGTCGGTCAGTCATGCGCTGGATTTTTTCCAGAATCTGCAACTCGAAGGCTGGCGCGGTGAGATCGCAGCCAAGGTGGTCAAGGAAATCCAGAACCGTCTGCGCTTCCTGGCGGACGTGGGGCTCGACTACCTGTCACTGGACCGCAGCGCCGAAACCCTCTCGGGTGGCGAAGCGCAGCGCATCCGGCTCGCCAGCCAGATTGGCTCGGGACTGGTCGGCGTCATGTACATCCTCGATGAGCCGTCGATTGGCCTGCATCAGCGCGACAACCGACGCCTGCTCGATACGCTGCTGCACCTGCGCGACCTCGGCAACTCGGTGCTGGTCGTCGAGCACGACGAGGAAGCGATTGCCGCTGCTGATTACGTGGTCGATCTCGGCCCCGGCGCCGGCGTGCATGGCGGCCGGATCGTCGCGCAGGGCACTCCCGCCGAGATCATGGCCAATCCGGCTTCCATAACCGGGCAATACCTGTCGGGGATCAAGCAGATTCCGATGCCCGCAAAGCGTCAGCAGGTCGATGAGGACCGCTGGCTGACCATCCGTGGCGCACGGGGCAATAACCTGGCGAATATCGATGTGCGCATCCCGCTTGGCGTACTCACCTGCGTGACCGGCGTATCCGGATCCGGCAAGTCGACTCTGGTGAATGACACGCTGCTCCTTTACACCGCACAGCATCTCAACGGCAGCAGTGAGACGCCGCACGCCGCCTGCGACGGTATCGACGGACTTGAAGCCGTGGACCGCGTGATCGACATCAGCCAGAGCCCGATCGGCCGCACGCCGCGCTCGAATCCAGCCACCTATACCGGCGTGTTCACGCCGATCCGCGAACTGTTCGCCGCCACCCAGGAGGCGCGCTCACGCGGCTACAAGGCTGGCCGTTTCAGTTTCAACGTCAAGGGCGGACGCTGCGAGGCCTGCCAGGGCGATGGCGTGATCCGGGTGGAAATGCACTTTCTGCCGGATGTCTATGTGGCCTGCGATGTCTGTAAGGGCAAGCGTTACAACCGCGAGACGCTGGAGATCCGCTACAAGGGCAAGACCATCAGCGACATCCTGGACATGACCGTCGAGGATGCACAACCCTTCTTCGCCGCGGTACCGATGATCGCGCCAAAGCTGCAGACACTGCTCGACGTGGGGCTGTCGTATATCCGTCTTGGGCAGAACGCGACCACCCTGTCCGGCGGCGAGGCGCAGCGAGTGAAGCTCGCCAAGGAACTGTCGAAGCGCGCCACCGGTAATACGCTGTACATCCTCGACGAGCCGACCACCGGTCTGCATTTTCACGACATCGCGCAGTTGCTCGGCGTACTGCAAAGGCTGCGCGACCAGGGCAATACCATCGTGGTCATCGAGCACAATCTCGATGTCATCAAGACCGCCGACTGGATCATCGACCTCGGACCTGAGGGCGGGAATGGAGGCGGACAACTGATCGCGGCCGGCACACCCGAAGATGTGGCCCGCAACAAGCGCTCATATACCGGCCAGTACCTGGCCCCACTGCTTGGGCAGAAACGCAGAGCCTGAGCGCTGGCTCGCAGATCGCTATGCGATACTTGCCAACAATCCGTCTCCGTCAGGGCAGACTGCAATGATCGTCAACTGCATTGCCTACCGTGCCGGCAAGAGCCTCGGCGACATCTCCATCGATGCCATCAGCGACCTGCTCAAGGAAGCCGACACCCTGGTCTGGCTCGGCCTGCATGAGCCGGACACGCAGCTGTTACGCAAGGTGCAGGAAGAGTTCTCGCTGCACGATCTGGCCATCGAAGATGCCCAGCACGCCCATCAGCGGCCCAAGATCGAGGCTTATGCCGACTCGCTGTTCATCGTGGTTGAGACCGCGCAGCTGGATCACCACGAGGTGCGTTTTGGCGAAACGCACCTTTTCGTGGGCCGTAACTTCATCATCACTATCCGGCATGGCGCCTCGGTGAGCTATGCGCCGGTCCGTCAGAAGTGCGAGACCTTTCCAAATCGTCTCGCTCTTGGCCCGGGTTTTGCGCTCTACTCGATCATCGATTTCGTCGTCGACAACTACCAGCCGGTGGCCGAGAGCCTGCAGGCGCGCTTTGAAGAACTCGAACTGGATATCTTCGAGAAGTCCTTCGACCGTGAAGCCATCGCCGATCTGTACAAGCTGAAAGGCGAACTCATCAAGCTGCGCAACGCCGTCATGCCGATCAACGACATCGGCAGCCAGTTGATCCGCTTTCATGAAGACGTGGTGCGCAAGGAGCTCCGGCCATATTTCCGCGATATCGAAGACCATGTGACACGCATCATCAAGATGACCGACACGGTGCGGGAAATGCTGACCACCGCCATCCAGGTGAATCTCGCGCTGGTGACGGTGGGCCAGAACGAGGTCGTAAAGCAGCTGGCAGGCTGGGGTGCGATCCTGGCCGTTCCGACCGTGATATTCAGCATGTACGGCATGAACTTTCACTTCATGCCGGAACTCCACACGCGCTGGGGCTATCCAGTGGTCGTCGGCATCACGCTGACGACCTGCGCGATGCTGTTTCGCCGCTTGCGGCGTGCCGACTGGCTCTGAGCTCATAATCCGGAGTACCGCATGACCGGACCCCTGCGCATTATCTTTTCGCTGACGCTGCTGTCGATGTGGGCCATCTTCGCTCTGTCGCTGGCACATGGTCCACGACTAACTGGCTGATGCTTGGTCTCGCCCATCTGGGCTGCGCAGTGGTATTCATCAACTTCGCCTATCTGTTCTCCTTCGGCTATGCGTTCAGCATGCTGATCATTCATCTGGCCATACTGGCCCTGAAGCCCTCGCTGCCTGCAGCATTGATTGCTGGACTCGGTGCCGCCTATGGCGCACACCTGTGGCGCTTTGTGCATGTGCGCTACCGGGGCGCCTCTTATGGGCGGATCAAGGCCCGCGGTGACAAAGCCGACACCACACTGCCGCTGGCCTTGCGGCTTTATCTCTGGATCGCTGTCAGCTGGCTGATGACGTTCACGGCCATGACCGCCTGGCGCGTGTCTGAAAGCGGGGTGCTGACGCCGTGGATCGCAGCTGGTGCGCTGACCATGCTGGCCGGACGACTTTTTGAAACTGTCGCTGATCAACAGAAGCAGGCTGGCAAGGCGCGCAATTCCGACAGCTTTGTGAGCAACGGCCTCTACCGGCGCATCCGGCATCCCAATTACGTCGGCGAAATGGTCCTTCAGATCGGCCTGATGCTGGCGTGCATCGCTACGGCTCAGACCTGGCTTGAATACGCGGCTTGCCTGATCGGCCCGCTGTATATCGTGATCCTGATGTACTACGCCGGCCTCGGCGCCGATGAACAGCAGCAACAGCGTTACGGCGCAGACCCGGCTTACGCGCAGTACCGACAGCAGTCCGGTGCCTTTCTGCCCGGGAAAGGCTAGCCCGGTCAGCCTCGCGTCGCAGCCGCCAGTAGCGGCCAGCGTTCCGGCGTCACGATGAGCAAGCCCTGACGGCGTGCCTTGCGTGCCAGCTTCAGCAGATCCCGGTCCCGGGTGATGAGCCAGCCTGCTTGCGCTGATACCGCAAGCTCCAGGAACTTCTGGTCCAGCGGGTCGCGACACACCCAGGGTGCCGATTGAATCACCTCCACAGGCGATGCCGTTGCCTGCCATGCACCGAGAAGCATGGCCTGCCGCTCGGGTACGACCGCAAACAGCTCCGGCCGAGCCAGGACTTCCGCGAATTCGGCATCTGTGGCTATGGAACGAACGGGCTGCAGCAGGCCACCCGCGAGCGCAGCCCGCAGCGACTCGACCGCAGGATCGCGGAACAACCACAGGGCCAGCAACACATTGGTATCGAGGACGGTCGTGGTCGAACCGGGCGAATAGTTACCGTCGGTGCTTGCCACTAGATCACTGAACGAAGCAATCTAGCCGAGCGGCCGGAGGCCGACCGCATGGCGCAGTTCCTTCATGAACGGAACTGACAGCTGCCGCGCACGCTCGGCTCCGGCGCGCAGCACGCGCTCGACATGGCCGGGATCGGCGACCAGTCTTTCGTAGTTGCTGCGCGCTTCAGCCAGATGAGCGTCCAGGTAGTCGAACAGCTCTTTCTTGAGATCGCCCCAGCCGGCGCCCTCGGCATAGCGACGGGCCAGTGCGGCGGTCTCTTCCTGCGTGGCGAAGGCCTGGTAGATCTCAAACAACGTTGAGCCCGTGGTTTCCTTCGGCTGACCGGGCTCCAGCGAATTGGTCTTGATGCGCATGATCAGCTTTTTGAGCTGATTCGCCGGCACGAACAGCGGAATCGTATTGTTGTAGCTCTTGCTCATCTTGCGGCCATCGAGACCACTCAGCACCGCAGTATTCGGCGCGATATCTGCCTCAGGCAGCACGAAGTGTTCACCAAACAGATGATTGAAGCGCTGGCCGATATCCCGCGCCATCTCCACATGCTGCTTCTGGTCCCTGCCGACCGGCACCCGGTGCGCCTTGAACATCAGGATGTCGGCAGCCATGAGTACCGGATATGAAAATAGCCCCATGGTGATACCCTTGTCCGGGTCGGCATCGCCGCTTTCCTCATTGGCCTGCACCGCAGCCTTATACGCATGCGAACGATTCATCAGGCCCTTGGCGGTGATTGTGGTCAGCAGCCAGGTGAGCTCGGGAATCTCAGGAATATCAGACTGGCGATAGAACACTGACTTGCTGGTATCGAGCCCGAGCGCCAGCCAGGTGGCCGCGACCTCCAGGCCCGACTTCTGCAGCGCCTCGGGGTCCTGGTTCTTTACCAGTGCGTGATAGTCGGCGAGGAAATAGAAGGACTGCACATCGCTGCGTCGGCTGGCCGCAATCGCCGGGCGGATTGCGCCGGCATAGTTGCCTAGATGTGGTGTGCCCGTGGTGGTAATGCCGGTGAGATGAGTTTCCATGATCTTCGTATGATGCCGGAGTTCGGTAGCGCTGTTAAATCTGTCCGCAGCGACAGCGGGCGCCACTGCTATATATTGACGTCCTCAACCAGTATCGCTGCATCGGAAAAACACATGCCGTCCGCATCCAGACTCTACGCCGCACACATCAAAAGCCTCGGCCAGCGTTATGACCGGGCACTTGAAGCCAGCGGCTTCGATGCCGTATTGATCGGTGCCGGGCAAGCGGTACCGGTATATCGCGATGACCAGCACTACCCATACCGTGCCGAGCCCCTGTTTCTGCAGTGGGCCCCGCTGCTCGCCCATCCTGGCTCGGCCCTCTTCTATCGGCCGGGCAAAAAGCCGCTGCTGCTGGTACTGGAACCAGTGGACTACTGGCACCAGCCAGCGCCCATGCCCGCTGGACCCTGGCAGTCTGCCCTTGAAATCCGCACGTTCCAGAAGCCGGCCGATCTGCGACGCCAGCTGCCGCGCGCTGCCAAGGCGGTGGCCCTGCTAGGCGATCCAACCCAATGGCGGGGGCTGGATATCAGCGGCCACAAGAATCCCCGGCCGCTGCTGACGCACCTGGATTATGACCGCGCCTGCAAGACGCCCTGGGAAGTCCAGTGTATCGAGCAGGCGACCGTGCAGGCACTGGCCGGACACCGGGCGGTGGAAACTGCGTTCAAGGCGGGACTCAGCGAGTTTGAGATGGGCCTCATGTTTCTCGCCGCCTGCGGCCAGACCGATGCCGAGCTGCCCTACCCGGCCATCGTGGCGATGAACCGAAACGGCGCTACGCTGCATTACCAGCATCGCGACCGGCAACGCCTGCCAGCCCGCGAACGCCACAGCCTGCTGCTCGATGCCGGATCCAGCGTAGCGGGCTATGCCTCGGACATCACCCGCAGTTATGCAGCCCGGCGCGGTGAGTTTGCGGCCATGGTGCGGGACATGGACCATACCCAGCAGCGCCTCTGCGCCGAAGTCCGGCCCGGAGTGTCATTCCCGGCGCTGCAGCTCAGCGCATTCAAGGCGCTGGCCGGGCTGCTGTCACGCTGGCAGCTGGTACACCTGTCTGCCGAAGACATGGTTGAACGCCGCATCATCGACAGTTTCATGCCGCACGGACTCGGCCATCTGCTCGGCCTGCAGGTGCACGATGTCGGTGGTGATCTCGCCAGCCACCAGGGCCGCGAATTGCCGCGCCCGGAACGCTTTCCGCGCTTGCGCCTGACGCGCGTTCTGGAACCCGGCATGGTGATAACGATCGAACCCGGGATCTACTTCATCGACTCGCTGCTGGCCACGTTGAAAAAGAGCCGCCACAGCCGGCAGGTGGACTGGAAGAAACTCGCAGCGCTGCGCTGCTATGGCGGCATCCGTATCGAGGATAATGTGCTGGTCACTGCTGACGGCCATCGCAACCTGACGCGCGAAGCAGAAACCGCTTGAACCAGGATCACCCCGTGCCGCAAAACGACAACACGCCCGGCCGGCCTCGCGCCGGCGGCCAGACCATGATCTGCCTTGCACGGCTAATGCCCGCGCTGCTGCTCGGCCTGCTGGCAGCC
>JBATNV010000202.1:0-18979 GCA_049290495.1 Gammaproteobacteria bacterium
TGGCCTGGGCCTCGACGTCAGCCGCACGACCATCCCAGAACTGCGCGATATGCAGCGCTGCGTTGTAGGTCGTCGGCGAGTTGCGGCCACCGAGCTGGCCCTTGTCGCCGCTGCTGGTCGGCTTGCCATCCACACCGTAGTTCGCGAGGTCGTGGCAGGAATTGCAGGAAATGTCCTGGTTTATGGACAGACGCGGATCGTAGTAGAGAACCCGGCCCAGGCTGATCCTGGTCTCGGTCAGTGGATACATTTCGGCGCGCATCTCGGCAGGAATGACCTGGAACATCGCTGCAGCGCGCGCCTGAAGCGCGGCGGCATCCACAGCAGCCGATGCCTGTCGCGCGGCTGACTGCGCTGGCTCTTGCGGCGCATTCCGGCCGCAAGCCGAAACCAGCAGTAAGGCTGAAACCGCTGCCAAAGCGATAGATAAACGCATTTCTGATCCCTGTCTGAAGTCTGCTGTGGTGCCAAGGTATCCGCACCGCCGCACTCACGATACCTCGCCGCGGGGAATTTGAGCAATTCAGCATCCCCGAATGGAAGCATCGGTCCGGATGTCCCCATTATTCCTGCGAGCAAGGGCATCGGCGAGCGGCAATCGACGGCTCACTGTAGTAGTCTGAATGTGACTATATAAAGGCGAACCCCATGGCCAACATCGTCATCATCGGCGCCGGCATTGGCGGCGTGCCCTGCGCCTACGACCTGCGCAAGCAACTCGACAGCAGTCACCAGATCACGCTGATCGGGAGTTCAGGGCGATTCGAGTTCACCCCATCAAATCCCTGGATGGCGGTTGGCTGGCGCGAAGCACCAGACACCAGCGTCGAGTTGCGCAAACCACTGGAAAAACACGGGATCCGCTGGATCGAGACGCCAGCCAGTCGTATTGACGCCGAAAAACGCCAGGTCGGCTTCGCGGACGGCAGCGAAGTCCCTTACGACTATCTGGTGATCACTACCGGACCCAAACTGGCATTTGAGGAAGTGCCCGGCCTGGGCCCGTCCGGCTACAGCCAGTCCATCTGTACCCATGCGCACTCGCTGCAGGCCTGGGAGCGTTACCAGGTTTTCCTGCAGAACCCCGGGCCCATCGTCATTGGTGCCGCACCGGGTGCCAGCTGCTTCGGGCCTGCCTACGAGTTCGCCATGATCCTGGACGCAGACCTGCGCAAACGAAAACTGCGCGACCGCGTGCCGATGAGCTACGTGACGCCAGAACCGTATATCGGGCACATGGGACTCGGCGGTGTCGGCGACAGCAAGGGGCTGATGGAAGCCGAGCTTCGCCAGCGGCACATCAAGTGGATCAGCAATGCAAAAATTACCCGCGTGGAGGATGGCAGTCTTCATGTTGAGGAACAGGGTGAGGCGGCGCAGCCGGCGAAAAACCATGTGTTGCCATTCGCCTACAGCATGATTCTGCCAGCATTTCTGGGGGTGGACGCGGTGGCGACCGTACCTGGCCTGTGCAATCCGCGCGGCTTCGTTCTCATCGACCAGTTCCAGCGCAGCCCAAAGTATCCGGAGATTTATTCTGCCGGCGTCTGCGTGGCAATTCCGCCCGTGGAAGTCACGCAGGTACCTACCGGCGCACCCAAGACCGGTTATATGATTGAGTCAATGACGGCGGCCATCTGCGAGAACATAAAGTCCGCCATCGCCGGTCGTCCGCCAGTGGCCAAGGCAACGTGGAATGCCATCTGCCTGGCCGACTTCGGCGACATCGGTATCGCCTTTGTGGCTCTGCCCCAGATACCGCCACGAAACGTGACTTGGGCAAAACAGGGCAAGTGGGTGCACCTGGCCAAGATCGCTTTCGAGAAATATTTTCTGCACAAGGTACGCTCGGGGACGACCACCCCCGTCTACGAAACCTATGTCATGAAGGCTTTGGGTATTGAACGTCTGAAAGACAAGCCGAAATCGGCAGGAGACACGCAATGACCATCGATCGTGCGGTACTGGCTTTTGCGGGCACGGTAATCCTGGTGAGCCTGGCACTGGGCCTGCGACTGAACCCCAACTGGTTCTGGCTGACAGCGTTCGTGGGTGCGAACCTGCTGCAGTCCGCTTTCACCGGCTTCTGTCCGCTCGCCATCATCCTGAAGAAAATCGGGCTGAAGCCAGGCGCTGCATTCTGATGCGGTGCTGTTTCCCGGTGAAAGCGGCGCGGGCCGCCGGACTGTCGCGGCTGATGGTTTTCCTTTCGGGCATGCTGCTGCTCGTCGCTTGCGGCAGCAAAACTCCGCCTGTACCGGCTTCGCTGCCGGCACCGGCCTTCGCCACTGTCGTCATCCAGCCGGTCACCGGCGCCGCCGAGCGCGAACTCGACGGCACCGTCGAAGCGGTCAACCAGGCCACCGTGGCAGCGCAGACAGCGGGTCGCGTCGCAGAAATATTTTACGACGTGAATGACTTCGTGCCGGCCGGGGCTGTCCTGCTGAAGATCCGCAGCATCGGGCAACGGGCAGAACTGAACCAGGCCGAAGCAGCGCTCAGCGAGGCCGAGGCCCGCGACGCCGAAGCCCGCAGCCGCTACGAGCGCATTGCCGCCATGTACGAGCGCAAGGTCGTGGCCAGGGCGCAATTTGACGAAGCGCTCGCCGGACGTGACGCCGCGCTCGCACGGCTGACAGCGGCCCGCGCCGCTGTCGCATCCGCGACAGAGGGCGTTGCCTTCACCGAAGTGCGTGCGCCTTATGCCGGCATCATCACGGCCCGCCTGGTCCGCGTGGGCGAAACCGTGGCACCAGGCACGCCACTGATGAGCGGTTACTCGCTGGAGAAACTGCGCGTCACAGTAGATATTCCCCAGAGTCTCGTCGAGCAGGTGCGCCTGCGAAAGAAGGCGGCGGTGTACCTCGGCGGGCGGCGCATCGATGCAAGCAAGGTCACTATTTTTCCCGAGGCCGATCCGCTCTCCAACACCTTCCGCACCCGGGTCGAGCTGCCGGCCAACGCCGCCGACCTCTATCCCGGCATGTATGTAAAGGTCGGCTTTGTCAGCGGCGAAACCAGCCGTCTGCTGGTACCGCGTACAGCCGTCGTCACCCGCAGCGAGGTAACCGGCGTCTTTGTGGTGGCGCCGGACAACCGGGTATCGCTGCGCCAGGTGCGGCTCGGCCACAACTTCGCCGGTGCCAGTGCCGGCACTGCGGACGCGGAGCAGGTCGAAGTGCTGGCGGGATTGAGCGCCGGTGAACGGGTAGCGCTCGACCCGGTGGCTGCGGCGCGCGCCGACTGAGCGCCATGGCGAAAGACCTTGGCATCAGCGGCCGCATCGCACGGCTGTTTCTCAACTCCGAACTCACGCCACTTCTCGCGCTGACCGCGATGCTCATGGGTGTCTTCGCGGTGCTGGTGACACCGCGCGAAGAAGAGCCACAGATCAATGTCACCTTCGCCAATATCCTCATCGGCTTTCCCGGTGCCAGCGCCACGCAGGTAGAAAACCTCGTGTCATCGCCAATGGAAAAGATACTCGGCGAAATCGCCGGCGTGAAACACATCTACTCCGTGTCGCAACCGGGCATGGCGGTGCTGAGCGTACAGTTTGAAGTGGGCGAAGAGCGTACCGCAGCGATCGTGCGTCTCTATAACGCCGTGTATTCCAACCAGGACTGGCAACCGCCAGCACTCGGCGTGCTGCCACCGCTCATCAAGCCCAAGGGCATCGACGATGTGCCTATCCTGGGCCTGACGCTGTGGACCCGGGATCCGGCGCGCGGTGCCTTCGAACTGGGCCAGGTGGCGCGGGCCATCGAGATGGAAATCAAGCGCGTGCCGGGCACGCGCGATGTCTACGCCATCGGCAGTCCCGACAGCGTGGTGCGCGTCACGCTGGACCCGCAGCGACTTTCCGCCTACGGCCTGACCGCCGCAGAACTCTCGGCAGCGCTGGCGGCGGCATCCCCGGCCGCACAGGCCGGCCAGATCGTGAGCGGTGACCAGGCCATTCCTGTGCAGGCCGGCGCGTTTCTCTCCAGCGTTGCAGACGTCGCAGGCCTGGTCGTCGCGGTACGCGACGGGCGCCCCGTGTATCTGGCAGACGTCGCCACGGTTACCCGCGGCCCTGACACGCCGGGCGCCTATGCCTGGCACGGCAGCAGCAAGGCAGCCGGTGGTAGCGCGCCCTCTCCGGCCGTGACCATAGCGGTATCCAAGAAGCCCGGCGAGAACGCGATCGACGTGGCCACCCGGGTGATCGAGCAGGTAAATCTCCTGCGCGGCAGCTTTATTCCTGACGGCGTCGAGGTCACGGTCACGCGCAACTACGGCGAGACAGCCAACGACAAGGCCATGAAGCTCATCCAGAAGCTCGCCTTTGCCACCCTGTCAGTGGTGGTGCTGGTGATGCTGGCCATCGGCCGGCGCGAGGCCATCGTGGTCGGCGCTGCGGTAATCGTCACGCTGGCAGCCACGCTCTTTGCCTCATGGGCATGGGGATTCACGATCAACCGCGTATCGCTGTTCGCCCTGATCTTCTCCATCGGCATCCTCGTGGACGATGCCATCGTCATCGTCGAGAACATCCATCGCCGCCGGCAACTGGACTCCGGGAGTTTCCTCTCGATCATTCCCGGTGCGGTGGATGAAGTCGGTGGCCCGACCATCCTCGCCACCTTTACCGTCATCGCCGCGCTGCTGCCGATGGCCTTCGTCAGCGGCCTGATGGGGCCCTACATGAGCCCGATTCCGATCAACGCCAGCATGGGCATGGTCATCTCCCTCGCCGTAGCCCTCAGCTTCACGCCCTGGCTTTCCGGCCGGCTGCTCGCCGGCAGCCACGCGGAAGAATCACCCGCAGCCGAGGTGCAGGGCGGCCGCGTGCCGCGCTTTTTTCATCGCATGCTCGATCCGTTTGTCAGTGGCGAGCTGGCGCGCAGGAACCGGCATCGACTCTATATCGGCCTGGTGCTCGCGATCGCAATCAGCATCGGCCTCACGCTGGTGAAATGGGTGGTACTGAAGATGCTGCCCTTCGACAACAAGTCGGAGTTCCAGGTGGTGCTGGACATGCCGGAGGGCACGCCACTGGAAAGAACGGCACGCGTACTCAGCGAACTTGCCGAGGCCATCGAACAGGTCCCGGAGCTCACCAACTACCAGGTTTATGCCGGCACGGCCGCGCCGATCAATTTCAACGGACTGGTGCGCCAGTACTATCTGCGTAGCGGCCCGCAACAGGGCGACATCCAGGTCAACCTGAAGGACAAGCACGAGCGCGACCGGTCCAGCCACGAGATCGCTGTCGCCGTGCGTCCGGCGCTTGCCGCCATCGGCAAGCGCTACGCAGCCAGCGTGCAAGTAGTGGAAGTGCCGCCCGGTCCGCCGGTGCAGGCACCGATCGTCGCGGAGATCTACGGCCCTTCTTATGATGCCCGGCAGTCGCTGGCGCAGGATCTGCGCACGGTCTTTGACCAGACGCAGGACATCGTGGATGTGGATGATTCCCGGGAAGCGCGCGCGCTGCGTTATGCGATCAGCGTAGACCGGCAGAAAGCGGCGCTCATCGGCGTTTCACAGGCGGAAGTCGTGCAAGCGCTCCGTGTGGGGCTGGCCGGAGCAGACAGCGCCTGGCTGCACGAAGGCCGCGAGCGGCACCCCATTCCGGTTCGCCTGGAACTTGCCGCTGCTGATCAGGGCAGCATCGCCGAGGTGCTGGAGCTCGAAGTCAGATCGCGTTCCGGGCGACTCGTGCCGCTCTCCGAACTGGTACAGGTGCAGGAAGTACCCTGGGATGGCGCCATCCATCACAAGGACCTGCTGCCGATGAGCTTTGTCACCGGCGACATGGCTGGCCCGCTGGACAGCCCGCTCTATGGCATGTTCGAGATGGTGAGCCGGCTCAAGGAACCGCTGCCGGACAAGGACTTGCGCGGCGGCGCACCTGAGCAGTACTTCATCACCCAGCCCGAAGATCCGAACCGCTTCGCCATCAAGTGGGATGGCGAGTGGCAGATCACCTTTGAAACCTTCCGCGATATGGGCCTCGCCTACTCCGTTGGGCTGATACTCATCTACCTGCTCATCGTGGCCGAGTTTCGCAGCTATGCCATGCCGCTGATCATCATGGCGCCGATTCCGCTCACCATCATCGGCGTCATGCCCGGACATGCGCTGCTCGGCGCGCAGTTCACCGCCACCTCGATGATCGGCATGATTGCGCTGGCCGGCATCATCGTGCGCAATTCCATACTGCTCGTGGACTTCATCGAGGCGGAACTCAGGCGCGGTCAGCCGCTCGCCGAGGCCGTGATCGCATCGGCCGCCGTGCGCGCCAAGCCCATCGTGCTGACGGCGCTGGCCGCTGTGTCCGGTGCGTTTTTTATTCTCGATGATCCGATCTTCAACGGCCTGGCCGTGTCACTGATCTTCGGCATCATGGTCTCGACGGCACTGACGCTGCTGGCGATCCCGATCTTCTACTACGCCTGGCGTAGCCGGCAGCAGGCCGGAGTCACCTCATGAGGCGAGCACTGCTGTTGTGTGTGCTGGCCCTGCCGCTGCAGGCCGAGACGCTGGCTGATGCCTGGCGCGTAGCGCTGGAGCGGAACAATGCGCTGGCCGCCGTGCGCAGCCAGGTTGACGCCGCGCAGGCAGATGCCAGCGCAGCCCGCGCCGAGCGCTGGCCGAAACTCTCCGTAGACGGCAGCTATCAGCGTTTCGGCGATGCCCCCGCCTTCAGCTTCCCGGTCGGTGGCCAGAACTTCCTGTCGCCGCCACTCGTGGATGACAACGATTTCTACTCGGCGCGCGCACGTATCGAGCTGCCCATCTTCACCGCGGGCCGCATCTCGGCCGGTATCGAGTCTGCCGAACTGGGTGCACGCGCGGCCGATTCAGCAAGCGACAGCGCCGTCCAGGACCTCAAGCTGGCAGTCGCCTCAGCCTACATCGACGTATTGCGCGCGCAGCGATCGCTGAGCGCCAGGGAAGCGCAGGTCGCAAGCCTGCGCTCGCTGGTCAATGACGTCACCGTGATGGTCGAGCAGGAAGCGGTGGCGAAGAACGACCTGCTTGCCGCGCAACTCACCCTGGCCGATGCCGAGCAAGACCGCTTGCACGCCAGCAACCGGTTGTCGCTCGCACGTGCCCAGTACAACCGCCTGCTCGGCGAGCCGCTGGATCGCATCCCGGAACTCGCCGAGCTGCATGCAGCTCCGTCCGGCACAGTCGAAGCAGACAGCACGCTCAACGCGCTGGTCACTGCAGCGATAGGCCAGCGCAGCGACCTCGCCAGCCTCGATGCGCGGACGCGATCGCTGGACGAGCGGGCCCGAAGCGCCCGAGCTGCGGGCTGGCCGCAAGTAACCGTTATGGCGGACTACCAGTACCTCGAAAACCAGGTACTGGACCGGGAAGACTTCTCCCTCATCGGCGTCGGCTTCAACTGGACGGTGTTTGACGGCGGACGGATCCGCAACCAGGCGGAATCTTTCGCAAGTGCCGGGCGTGCCGCTGGCCGCAGTCGCGACGATCTCCGCTCGCACATCGAACTGGAGGTGCGCCAGGCCTGGCTGGACCGCGAGGAGGCGAACGCCCGGGTCGCCGTTACGCGCGAGGCTGTAGTGCAGGCAGAAGAGAATCTGCGCGTGGCGCGCGAGCTCTACAGCGTGGGGCTGACAACCAATACTGTCGTGCTGGATGCCGAAGCGCTGCGATTAAAAGCCACGAGTAATGCCGACAACGCCGGTCTCGACGCCGTACTGAGCGAGATCCGCCTGGAACGGGCGACGGGCGGACTCTAGGCACGACGCGCACTGACCAGCCAGGTGGCGCTCGCCATGCGCACCGAAGCTCCGTTCAGATGCGGCGTGAGTGCCGCGCGGATCGCCGCAACAACGGC
The DNA here is from genome assembly GCA_049290495.1 of Gammaproteobacteria bacterium. GTDB lineage: Bacteria > Pseudomonadota > Gammaproteobacteria > Steroidobacterales > SHZI01. The sequence goes on from JBATNV010000202.1 coordinate 7,853, forward strand.
TGCCTGGTCAGCGGCGCTGGCGGTGCTAAATGTACTGGCCGCGGGCCCCATGCGGGTCATCTGTCGTACCGCCTCGTCGATGCTGCCGAGATCCAGCAAATGATTGAGTGGCTCGATACTGATGTCTGTGTATCCGCTTTGGCCAAGGATGTCGCGCAGCCGTGCGGCATCGGCAAAGGCGAAGGGTCCGGGCGCCGTCGGTGGCTGAGGCTCGGGGCGCGGCAGTACCGTAAATGCGGCACGCGTGCAGTCAGCCATCCAGGGATTTTCATCCAGCGCGCGCCAGCAAATGAAAGCCAGCCTGCCCGTCGGCCTGAGCGCCACGCGCAGATTGGTGAAGGCCGCTACCGGATCGGCGAAGAACATCAAGCCGAAGCGCGAGCTGACGAGATCGAAACTCTCGGCATCGAGCGGCATCGTCGCTGCATCGCCCAGCGCAAAAGAGAGGTTGGCGATAGCCGCGTAACGCTCGCGCGCAACCGCCAGGATGACGGCCGACACGTCGAGCCCAAGCACTTGCCCGGAAGGGCCCACTTCGGTCGCGTACGCTGCACTCGTCACGCCGCCACCGCAACCAACGTCGAGCACCTGCTCGCCGGCGCGCGGCGCGGCATGACGCAGCAGCTGCGCCGACAAGGGTTCGATCATGCTTTCGACGCGCTGGATATTCTCGACCCAGCGACGCCCGCCCTCCTCGTTCCAGTAGGTCGGTTGATCGGGCGGTGTGCTTTGCTTCTGGTTCATGGGTTGATCCTGTCTTTGAAGGCTGGTGGACTCAAGGCAATGGCACCCGCATGATGCACTTGAGCATTACAGCAAACCAGTCGACATGAACAACAGGCCACAGCCAAACAATCCCCTGCACGGCATCACGCTGGAAATGATCGTCAGCGAACTGGTCGCGCATTTTGGCTGGGAGGAACTCGGCCGGCAGATCCCGATTCGGTGTTTTACGCACGAGCCGAGCGTGAGTTCGAGTCTGAAGTTCCTGCGCCGGACACCCTGGGCCAAGAAGAAGGTTGAGGATCTCTATCTCGTCATGCGTGGTGCGGGCTGATGGGTCGCCGGGGCGGTCAGCAAGGTACGGGAAATAGATACGGCGCCATTTGCCCGATAGCGTTTTAACGCAGGCTCGCCATCAATTTACCCAGGCTCGACTCAGCGCTGGTGTCCATACGAAGCGCATAGACGCTTTCATCCGCCGTCAACGGCTGCCAGGACTTGAGCTGATGCTCAAGGACAGCGAGGTTGGCATCTGAGGCGCCTCGCGCCCGGCTGACGATCCGTTCGCGCAGCACGGCTTCCGGCGCGCTGACCTCGATAATCGTGTAAGCGATGCCCCTCTCCGCAGCAAGTGCCTGAAACGCCTGCCGCTGTCCGGCCTGCAGGAACGCGGCATCAACGATCACCGTAAATCCCGCAGCCAGCACCTGCCTTGCCAGGTCCAGCAAGCGGGCATAGGTCGCGTGGCTTCCCGCCGTGTCATATAGACCCTGGTTTAGTGCAGCCCGCGCATCACTCTCGGCTGACAGACCTGCCAGACGCTTACGTTCCACATCCGAACGGATGCGGATTACGCCGAGGGCATCAACCAGCGAGTCGCTCACCGTCGTTTTGCCGGAAGCGGAAACACCGCGGGTCACAATCAGTCGTGGTTTTTCGCGCTGCGTGTAGCGCCATGCCAAGGCAAGATAGCTGCGACATGTGCGTCCCGCCCCGTCCTTTTCCTGCGCATCGACACCCGACTGCAGCGCACGGATGCCGTCGACCTTCACGCGGACCAGGGCGCGGTAGACCAGGTAGAAAGGCAGGACAGACAATCCGGCGTAGTCACCAGTGCGCTCGAGGTACTGGTTGAGAAAACGTGAGGCCAGCCCCGCTTGTCCGCGCGCCTGCAGATCCATAACGAGAAAGCCCACCTCGCTCATCACGTCGATCCAGCGCAGCTCCGGGTTGAACTCGAGGCAATCGAAGACCAGCGGAGCGTCATCGACCCAGGCGAGATTACGCAGATGTAAATCGCCGTGACATTCGCGAACGAAACCGCTCTGCTTGCGGCGCATGAACTCGTTTCGTAACTTCACAAACTCTGCGCGCGTCCAGCCTTCGAGCGCGAGGATGCGCTCTATCGAGGCTGGGTCAGGCAGGTACCGACGCAGATCTGGAAAATTTTCCTCGGCGGGTTTCAGCACCGCGACGGGATCGCCGTAGCGATGATCCGCTCCAGCAACCGACACGCGCTGGTGAAAATCGGCAATGACGCGGGCAAAGGCATCCAGGTGGCGGCCTTCGAGTTCATTTCGGTCCAGCATCCGGTCGAGTTGTGCCGATGACGGAAACTGCCGCATTCGGACCGCGTACTCGATGACCTCGCCACGATTCTTGTCGTCGCCCTGGTCGCTTGCCAGCCGGGGCGCTGCAGGCGAGCCCGTTATCGCCACGACACCTATATAAATGTCCGGCGCAAAGCGCTGGTTGAGACGAACCTCCTCCGCACAGAAATGGCGCCGTTTCTCCAGCGTAGAGAAATCTGCAAAGCCGAGATTCACAGGCTTCTTGATCTTGTAGACAAACTCGCCAGTAAGAACCACCCAGGAAATATGGGTTTCGATCAGCTCAATGCGCCCGACCGGATGGTCATAGGCTCCCGGCTTCAACAAGCTGGCGATCAACGGGATCATCGAAATGTACCTTTAGTAGGCCAATGCTTACAGAAACTTCATCAACTGACGGATAAGCCGGTAATACCGAAAAGACGATACTCATTTCCACTATGCATCATGGTCACACGCACAATGCAACGCTCGGCAGCCATTTGCGGCTGACCGACCCCGGCCGGTTCAGTGATGACGATCCGCACACGCAAACTTGTACTGATTTGTTAAGCCGCTCGCTGCAGGACTTGTCGGAACTGACCGCCACAATCGCTGCCACGTGTTCCGCCGAGGAAACGTCGGCGGCGGCCGGTCGTGTGTTGGCGCAGAAAACAGCTCTGCTGCACCGCAGGCTTACGCGTCTGTCGACAGTGGTCAAAGACGTGGAATATTTTGCCTACCATGACCCACTGACTGGCCTGCCAAACCGCGCATTGCTGCTCGACCGTATGGAGCAGTCCATCGCGAGCGCTCGCCGCACCGACAGACAGCTCGCGTTGATGATAATTGACCTGGATAAATTTAAGCCCCTAAATGATCGTCATGGGCACCCAGTCGGCGACAGGATACTGCAACATGTCGCGGCCATGTTGCGTACGGGATTAAGGTCCAGCGACACACCCTGTCGTCTCGGTGGTGACGAGTTCGCGTTGATGTTGCCGGAGATCAGCTCGGCCGATTCCGCCCGCACAATTGCGAAGAAAGTGCGCGCCCGGATTGCGACGCCGCTTCGCTGGCGCGGTCACCAATTACGCGTCACGGCAAGCGTCGGGATCGCGGTCTACCCCGAAGACGGTAATTCCGCCTCGGATCTCTTTGAAAAGGCCGATGCGTCAATGTATGCCGCCAAATCGTCGGCGGAACGTCGGGCAATCACGACGGGATAATCAACAGACTTTCTGTTGCTCGGGCAGGCATACATACAGGCTGACTTTCGATAGTTGCGCACCAGACGCCAAGTCAATCTCCGCATCGCTACCGCGGGCGCCTGTGCCCGGTCGATGCTATACCCCACTGCGCTCCGCCGTCGCCATGCTCATTACCAGCCTGGAAGGTTTTCTGCTCACGCCCTGGCTGACGGGACGTGCCAGCCGGATGAACGCCGTAGCTGTATTCATAGGCGTGCTGTTCTGGGGCTGGCTGTGGGGCATGTGGGGCCTGTTGCTGGGCGTGCCCATCATCATGATGGTCAAGGCGGTGTGCGACCGGGTTGAAGACCTCAAATCAGTCGGCGAACTACTGGGGGAGTAAGCCGAGAGCCGCCGCTGCCTGAGTGAGCACCTGTTAGCGCGACACTTCCCTGCGCTTCATGTCGAGGTAGTCAGCGCGCTCTATTTCGTGCAACTGGGCGGGATAACGCTCTGCCGCAGTGAACCAGCTATTCAGGCGTATCTCCATCTGCTCCTGTTCTGGCGCCGACAACGCGCCGAGGTAGGCTTCAAGCGCCAGGAAGTAGCGCATCGTGTTGCGTTCGACCACACCGCGCATTCCCTCGATGTAGACCGGCTGACCATCGGCCTTCCTGCCGATGATGCTAAAACCGACCTTGTCGCGCCCTATCGTCGCCAGGTAACTGCGCATCGCCATGCGTGCCGGAAGCGCGTCGACGTACGAGTACGACAGGTGCAGAAAGCTGCGCCCGACATCGAGCGGCACAAGCTCGAGAATAATGCGGTAATCGCTCGTACCGAGCGGGCCGTCGCCGGCGCTCAATGCCACGCGCGTGTAACCCGGGCCGGCCTGCACTGCATAGCCGAACTCGAATAGCCAGGTGTCGACCAGCGGCTGGTCGAATTTGCGCCCGATGTTCACCTGGAGCGCAGCGGACGCGTTCGAGGTGCTTGGGCGGCAGCCTTTCACATTCAGGTGCAGGATCAGGATGTCGCACCAGCTGTCCCTGCCCCGAAGCGCCGGACCGACCACGGTATAAGGTTGGTTGAAAAGTGCGTAGATGTCGCCGCGCAGGGCATTCCGGGTCACTGTCGACTCGAGGTATAGGGGGCGCGGGTACGCGCTGTTGTTCAATTGCTCGCGCAACGTCGCGTAGCGCGCCTGCAAAGAACGAGCGTCCTGCGCGGAAGCGGGCAACGCCGTGATCAGGAACCAGAACAGCACGAACACACATCCCGTCGCACGGTTCAAAGCCAGTATTCCCAGATTCGCCCAAACATCTCCTTCATCCGCACGCCAATCGAACGGCGCTTCCACTTGTCAAGCGTGATCGCACCTGATTTCGCCACGTCATTGTCGAAAACCACTCGCATCCTGTCGCCAAACCCGTCGCCAAGCACCACGACGTTAACCTCCTGGTTGTGCAGGAAGCTGCGCCAGTCGAGATTGGTCGAGCCGACCGTAGACCAGACGCCGTCAATGACCGCGGTCTTGACATGCAGCAGGGCATCGCGGCGTTCGTACAGCTTGACGCCGGCCTTCAGCAATTCCTTGTAATGGGCGCGGCCAGCGTAGAACACCAGCCAGGAATCGGTGCTGGCCGGCAATACCAGTTTCACGTCCACGCCCCGCGCCGCCGCCTCTTTCAGGGCATCCAGCAGCTGTCGGTCCGGCACGAAATAGGCGTTGGTGATACAGATCTCCGTCTGGGCACTGCGTAGCGCCGAGATCAGCGTGGCGTATATCAGGCTGTAGTCTTCATCGGGCGAACTGCCAATGGCGCGCACCACCGAGCTGCCTTCAACAGTCGGCGCCGGATAGTAGTTACGCTCTGCGAGCAGCGCACCTTCCTGTCTCTGCCAGGTTTCCATGAACAGCTTCTGCAGCTCTGCAACGACAGGACCCATCAGGCTGATGTCGGTATCGCGCCAGGGCAGCTGGCCGTCAGGCCGTACTTTCGAGCTTTGGCTGAATGACCCGCCCGAATAGACACTGCTGATGTTGATGCCGCCAAGAAAGGCGATGCGCCCGTCGACGATCAGCAACTTGCGATGATCGCGCTGATTCAGGTCCCAGCCGGCCTGCACGGTCGACAAGGGGTTGACGGGGTTGTACTCCAGCACATTGACCCCGGCGTCTGCCATCGCGTCGAAAAACGCGGTCGGCGTGCTGATGGTGCCAAGACTGTCGCGGATCAGGTTGACCTGTACGCCCTGCTGTTGCTTGGCGATCAGCGCTGCGGCGAAACGCCGGCCTACATCATCGTCCTGGAAGATGTAGGTCTCCATGTTGATGTTGTCTTGTGCGGACTCGATGGCGGCCGCCATCGCCTGGTAGGTGCTCGGCCCGTCCTGCAGCAGCTCAACCTTGTTGCCGGCAGTCAGCGGGCTGCCGGAAATGGCTTCCTCGATGGCCATGTGGACGTCGAAGATATTCGTTTCATCGCCACCGCTTTTCAGCTTGTCGATGATGGCCTTGCTGCGGCTGGCAGAAAGCGGCCCACGGGTACCGTCAACCGTCACTGCCGTTCGCGGGCCAGGCGCCATGTCCGACGTGATGGTGGGGAGGGAACTGCAGGCCGTGAGCAAAGCGAGGCAGGTCGCGGCCGGGAGGCACGCCAGAAACCAGGGAATGGGCAAGGTCATTTGCCCATTCCCCGCCTCCAGTTAGCGAACGTCGATCGAATTCGTGACCTTCCGCACGCCGGTGACAGCGCGGGCGACTTCGACAGCGGCATTTTTCTCGGCCTGGTTCTTGGCAAAGCCACTCAGCTGCACTTCACCATCGTGGGTCTCGATATCCACACGCAGGGCGCTGGTACGCTTGTCGGCAATCAGCGCAGCCTCGACTTTGCCGGTGATCATGGCATCGTCAACGACTTCGCCGACGGGCCGGTCTGCGGAACGGACTTCCAGGTTATTGCGCACCTGCTTGACGCCGTCAGTGCCGGCGGCAATCTTCCCCGCCTCGCTGCGCGCCGCGCTCGAATCCACGAAGCCATTCAGCTGGACGATACCCTTCTGAGTCTCCACGTTGATCTGTCGGGCCTTGGTGTCCTTGTCCAGCGTCAGCTTGGTCTTGATGCTGGCCGTGATGGCCGCGTCGTCGATAACGACACCCGCGGTGCGGGACCCGGAGTCAGTCGCACAGGCGCTGGTTGCCAGGACAGCGACTGCCGCGAGGGTTATCAGGCTTGTCTTGATCGATCGCATCAGATGTTTTCCTTGGATATTGGGTAAAAAATCAGTTATCGGGCAGAACAAACCCCGGCGGCTACTTGGCCGGGGCCGGATTGTCGATGACTGCCACGACCCGGCGATTCTGCTGGCGGCCGCTCTGGGTATCGTTGCTGGCTACTGGCTGGCTCTCGCCCATGCCCACCGCAGTCAAGCGGCTACCGGCGATGCCCTGCTGCACCAGGTAGGCCTTTACCGACTCAGCACGCCGCTGTGAGAGGCCCTGGTTGGAATCCTCGCTGCCCACGCTGTCCGTGTAGCCCTCGATCTGGACGGTCCGGTCCGGATACTTGTTGAGGAATGTGACCAACTTGTTGAGGTTGCTCGTCGCGCCGACCTTCACGTCGGATTTGCCGGTGGCAAAGAGAACGTCGCCCAAGGTCAGCACCAGGCCGCGGTCCGTAGCCTCCGCTTGCAGCGCATCGATCTGCAATTGCAGGTCCTTCGCCTTCTGGGCGGCGGCGTCAGCATCGCTCCGGGCGGCACTCGCATCGATCTTTGCCGCGTCCGCTTCCTGCGTCCGCGCATCAAGACGCGCCTTATCCCGATCGCTGGCGATCTTGGCGCGCTGGTCCTCAGCGTAGCGGGTCGAGGCCCGGGCCATCGCGATCTCTACCTTGCGGTCCGCGATATATACCCGGTGCGCGCCGAGCGCCGCTTCAGATTTAGATACGGGCTGCTCCGCAGTGTTCACGGCGGCCTCGGCATCCTTGAGCGCTGCGGGGGCGCGTTGCGCGAGGTTGGGATCAGCCTGCAGACGAGTCAGCTTGGTGCGCGCCTCGGCAGCACCGGTCGGTGGCAGCGGTGCGCTGGCACAGCCCGCCAGCACCAGGGATAAGGCAGCGGCAGCGCCAAGCGCCTTGCCGTTACGGGCACGGTTGAAAATTTCGGTGTTCATCGCTGATCTCCTGCGCGTTCCATTTCATCGCTGAGGGCCTCGCTGCCCACGCGCATTTGCTTGTTCACGGCAATGGCCTTCGCCGCCTCGGTCTTGGCGGCGGCCAGCTCGGCCTCCACCTTCGCCTCTTCACTGAGCTGTGCTGCGACGACCATGTTTGTCTTTGCCACGGCGACATCGGCCGCTGCGAGCTTGTCGCGGGCCTCGCTCAGCTCTGGCGAAGCGTAGCGTCCAGCTTCGCCTTTTTCGGCATTATTAACGGCGGTCCGGGCGGCATCCAGCGACCGCGTGGGAACGGGCGGCGTGGAGGCGCAGGCACCTGCCAGCAGGATCACGCCGGCCAGCGCCGCAGCGTTGCCGAGGCGCGAGCCGTAGTGTGTTCGGGATGGGATACGCATAGATGTTCTCCAAAGAACTGAAAACCGGTTGATCTGCTCATCAAGAATGGACACATCGAGTTGCAGCGTCTGTACGGTGGCGTACATAACGGGCACCGCGGTATGTGCGGCGACAAACAAGTCACGGCGCGGAACCGGGCCCGATAACAGAAAAGGTGCCGGATCTATTTTCCCGCGAAAATAAATCCGGCACCCTTCTGGCACCTTTTCTTGAACTCGCTCGCTAGCACACGAGTGAGTTCGCAAGCTGTCCTGACTAGCCCTTTCTGCCGCCTAATACCAGCAAGCCACCGCCCGCAACTATCGCGGCGATCCCTGCCCAGACGGGAACATTGACCGTTTCCCGGTCCTGCACCGACAACTCGAGGGCGCCGATCTTCGCTTCATGAGTTTCCTTCGTGTAGCTGAATTTTCCGTACACGAGGGCCAGCACACCGGCCACCACCAATGCGAGGGCGGCAATGCGCATGACGTCCATCTACAGGACCCTCCGGCCCTGGATCACGCGCAGCACGATGACGACGAGCGCGATGACCAGCAGGATGTGAATGAATCCACCCATGGTGTATGAGCTCACGACGCCCAACAGCCAGAGGATGATAAGGATTACGGCAATGGTTTCGAGCATGGGTATGACCTCCGGGTTTAAGCCTTCTTGAAGATATCGATGACACCGGTCCACTCGAGAATCATCAGGACGATGAACACGATGCCAATAACGGCGATAAACCCGTCCCCGCCAGCTGGCAGGCTGTCCATCCGCGCCGACACGTCGGCAAGCTCGCTGTCGTTGAGCGAAGCGACCCGAGTCACGGCATCGACCGGATTCACGCCGAGCTTCTCCAGCTGGGCCTGAACATCCGCCCGTGACAAGGCAGCCTGTACGGTAGCGATCTTGCCGGCACGATCCGTGGCCGACAGGTACTCGGGGGTGCCGATGACGCTCGCGGACGCGGTCGTCGCCTGGAAGCCCATAGACAGGAAGCAGCTGGCGGTAATCGCCATAATTGTGCGGCGTAGTCTCATGGTCATTCTCCATACTGAATCAGACGGAGCCAGACTCTATCCTTTGCGCTTGCAGCACTCTGTACGGTAGCGCACTCACGCAGCACGCCTGCGTCACTGTCTGCCACCGCACAGACCAATCGCGACCTCGGTGGGTTAAGCTAAGCGGGAATTCGCGCATCAGCGTCGCATCATAAAGGGACGTGACCATGAACAAGCAACTCGTGACAGGCCTTGTCGCTGGTGCCCTGGCCGCTACCGCGATAGCAGCGATCGCCAGCTACAAGATGCAGGACAACGGCAACTACGCCGAGGTGCTCGCGGTTAAGCCCAGCATGAAGTCGGTGAGCGTGCCCCGCCAGGAATGCCACGACGAAATGGTTACCCTGACCCGCCCTACCAAGGATCCGAATCAGATTGTCGGAACGGTGGCAGGCGCCGTCATCGGCGGCGTGATCGGCAGCAAGGTCGGCGGCGGTGATGGCAAGAAGCTCGCTACCGTCGGCGGTGCCGTCGGCGGTGGCTACGCCGGTAACAAGGTCCAGGAAGGCATGCAGGAGCGCAACACCTACCAGGAATCACGGCGGGTCTGCGAAACGGTCCGTGACAGCCACCAGGAGCAGCAGGGGTTCGACGTCACCTATCGCCTGAATGGCAAGGAACAGGTCGCACACATGGACTACGACCCTGGAAAGCGTATCCCGGTCGAAAACGGCTCGCTCGTCCTCACGAAATAATTGCGCAGGGCCGCGGCGGTGCAATGATTGCGCGGCGAGTCGCTGCGCAATCATTGCACGTGCGTCGAGCTTGAGCTCAATGCTTGAGTCATTACTGTTAGCGGGGGTTGCAGGCGGCGGAGACCGCCGATCGTAACCGGCCAGCGCGACCAGCCAGCGCGACCAGCGTGAAAACCAGGACTGCGAGTTTCATTTGGCTCACTGAAGCAGCGTACTGCTAGGCACGTCTGATCCCTGGATGGAAACCTCGCCCAGGCGTAAACACTGTTGGTGCGCTGGCGCACCGTGAGTTGGCGCCAGTGAGAGTAGAAGTGAGCTAGTCCGGATTTTTCCAACCAGCGAGAGCATTCCCATGAACAGCATCATTTATATCGTCGGCCTCGTCGTCATCATCCTGTTTATCGCAGGATTTCTCGGCTTGCGCTAAGCTCAGTTAGTCATTGCTACCCGCGCTTGATCAACCGCACGAGGAAGATCAGCACGATCGCGCCGATGGTAGCGACAATGAGCGAACCCAGCAGGCCGCCCCAGGCAAGCCCTAGCAGGTTAAAGATTATCCCGCCCAGGAACGCGCCCACGACCCCGACCACGATGTCTCCGAGCAGGCCGAAGCCGCCACCTTTCATGATCTGACCTGCAAGCCATCCCGCAACCATCCCGATGAGGATGAACCAGACGATGTTCATAACAGTTTTTCCGGCTGCTAAGTGGTATGTCGATCATAGCGCTTCCGAAAGCCGTAGCCTCGCTATTCGCATGTCGGTAGCGGATCGGTCCCGGTCGAATGTGTGGCACCGAACAGACCAGCAAGCCGGGCTATTGCAAGGATGTGCCCTTGAGCATGACGCGCAGGAATTTCCTATGGAGAAAAAATCATGAGCACGCCGCCACTGGTCACCGCAACGAGCTTCTTGCTGGCCACCCTGCTTTCCGGCCCGGTACTGGCGGGAGCTGACAGCGGCTTTTACCTTGGCGCTGGTGTCGGACAAGCGTCGTTCGGCGACACGAACTTCAGTTTCAACGGCGACGACACGGCATACAAGTTGTTCGCCGGTATCAACTTCGGCGTGATCCCCCTGCTGGACCTGGCCGTCGAGGGCGGGTACGTGAACTTCGGTACGCCCCATGACAATGGCCTGAGGATCGATGCAGACGGCTTCGACATGTTCGGTCTCGTGGGTACCAATCTCGGCCCCATGGGCATCTTCGGCAAGGCGGGCGTCATCAACTGGGATACGAAAGCGTCCTCGGCACTGGGCTCCTACAGCAACGACGGTACGGACCCTGCCTACGGGCTCGGCCTCCGCT
>JBATNV010000203.1:0-2523 GCA_049290495.1 Gammaproteobacteria bacterium
GGCAATACGGCGTTGACACCCGGTCGCGGGCGGCGAAACACTTGCATGGAAACAGCGCGTGCCAGAAAGGGCTGGATTATAAGGTCCGGGCCGGGCTTTGCATGCGCATGTCCCCGATCCGGAATCCCACTGCAAACAAGGCAGCGAAGTACGCACCGCCACCGCCCGCAACTGCAGCAGCCAGCCACAGGCAGCGTGTCGTGAAGTTTGCCTCCAGCCAGGCGCTGGTCGGCGGAACTGCCTGGACCAGCAAGACCACCAGAACCCCGGCAGCGACGGCAACTCGCAACAGAAACCGGCCCCATCCCGGCGCTGGGCTAATGACCCCTTCACGCCGCAATCCGCGATACAGCAGGCCCGAGTTGATAAAGGAACAGAGCGAAGTCGCCGCAGCTAATCCGGCATGCGGTGCAGGCCAGCCCATCAGCACCCACGGTCCCACAATCACGACATTCAGAATCATATTGATGCCGAGGGCGATCAAACCGATGCGCACCGGCGTGGTGGTTATCTGGCGGGCGAAATAGCCAGGTGCCAGTACTTTCACCATAGTGAAACCGATCAGACCTGCCGCGTACGGTATCAGGCTCCAGGTCGACATCTCGACGTCCCCTGCCCCGAAGCGGCCGCCATAAAACAGCGTGGCAAGTAGCGGCCCGGCCAGCAGGATCAGGCCAAGTGTGGCCGGCATCACGATCAGCACCACGAGGCGCATGGCCCAGTCGATCGTCATACCAAAATCTGCCGCGGCGCCATTGGCATGCTGCCTGGACAGGTTGGGCAGCATCACGGTCGCGAGCGCGATACCGAATACCCCGAGCGGAAACTCCATGAGCCGGTCCGAGTAGTACAGCCAGCTGATGCTGCCGGTCGCCAGCATTGAAGCAATCAGCGTGTCGAGCAGGATGCTGATCTGCGCTACCGATGAACCGAACAGCCCCGGCAACATCAGGCGCAGGATCTTGCGTACGCCGGGATGCCGGAAGCCAAGTCTCGGCCGCGGCATGAGGCGGATGCGCATCAGCGAGGGCAGCATGCATATCAGCTGCACCACACCGGCTACGAACACGCCGACAGCCAATGCCATACCCGGCCGGGTATAGAGCGGTGCCACAAATGCAGCGAAGCCGATCAGGACGACGTTGAGCAAAATCGGGGAAAAGGCCGCTGCCGTGAAACGGTGATAGGTATTCAGAATCCCGCCGGCCAGTGCCGTGAACGAGATGAAAAGCAGATAGGGAAAGGTCCAGCGCAGCATGTCGACCGCAAGCGCATAGCGATCTGCGTCGGCCGCACCGCTTTCAGTGACAAAACCGGGGGCAAATATCGCGATGAATACGGGTGCCGCAATCACACCCAGTGCGGTGATCGCGAAGAGGATGACACCCAGGGTACCCGTCGTCTGGTCGACCAGTTCGCGGACTGCGCTGTAGTCGCCCTTCTCGTCATACTCGGCAAAGACCGGCACGAAGGCCTGTGAAAATGAGCCCTCGGCAAAGAAGCGCCGGAATATGTTGGGGATCCGGAACGCAACGAAAAATGCGTCCATCAGGCCGGCAGCACCGAACAGCCGGGCGAAAACCACATCGCGCACCAGGCCGAGGATCCGGGACAGCAGCGTGAAGCCGCCGACGGTACCGGTAGAACGCAGCAGCTTTCTGCTGCTCGGCTGCTGCCGACCGTTCGGTGCTGACTTCACAGGCTCAGGAGACGTGCTCATTGGGCGGCAAGTCTACCCGGAGGCCGGGCTGATCGGGCCGCAACTATTGACATCCCCTGGGGGAAACCAAAGAATGCGCGCCTGTTGCGGGGTCTGCCGCACATGGCGTCAGCAGGTCTGATGCCCGTTTTTCAAGCCTTTCACTTATACGGATACACCCGGTGGCCAATACCAAGTCAGCAGCAAAACGAGCCAAACAGGGCGAGCAGCGCCGTCAGCACAACGTGGCACTGCGCTCCCGGATGCGGACCACGATCAAGAAGGTAACGAAAGCGCTGGATAGCGGCCTGGTCACTGAAGCGGCTGAAGCCTTCAAGGCCAGCGCGGCCTCGCTCGACAGCATGGTCAACAAGGGACTGACCCACCGCAACAAGGCTGCCCGTCACAAGAGCCGACTGAACAAGGCCATCAAGAACCTGGCCACAGCTGCGCCGGGTACCGTCGCAAAGAAGACCGCGACGAAGAAAACCGCAGCCAAAAAGAAAGTGACTAAGAAGAAGGTAATGAAGAAGAGCTGATCTCCGGATCAGCAGCCTCAGCGGCCATCTGTTCGAGGCGCGACATCAGATCTGCGGCCAGTCTGGCCGTTCCTGCACCGGTCAGCGCACTGATGCGGTAAGTCCGTTCCGTCTGGCCGAGCGCCGCGCAGATAGTCTGCTCGGCTGCCGCAATGCCGGCCTCGTCGAGCAGATCGGCCTTGTTGAGTACCAGCCAGCGCTCCCGCGCCGCGAGGGCCGGGTTAAAATTTTCCAGTTCGGCAACTATTGCGCAGGCGTCGTGCGCCGGATCACTGCCATCAAAAG
>JBATNV010000204.1:0-3003 GCA_049290495.1 Gammaproteobacteria bacterium
CCGCGCACCCACCGCAGGTTGGCCAGGCCCTCGATGAGGCATCGCGCATCCTGCGCAGCAAGCCCTTCGCGGAATACCTGTCGCGGGTGTTTGTGCCCTACTACCTGAAGCATCGTCCGGGATCGACAGCCGCTTCGCTGCTGGCCGACAATCGTCTCGACATCATCGGCGACGCCCTGCACAACGATCCGGACTACTACGCGCAGACAAACCGCGACGACTTCATTCTCGACAGGCGCGAACTGGATTGGCTCGAAGCCATCATGGGTCCCCGAATCCGGGTCTACGACCATGGAGGCCACATGGGCAACCTCGGCGCCCGGGACCAGGTAGCCGACATGCTTGACATGCTGGCGGGACGCTGGACAGGTGCGCAATGAAAACCGCACTGCTCGGTACCCTGGCCCCCCTTGCGCTGGCCGTGCTCGGCGGTTGCGCGTCCGAGGAGATGGCGATCCGCACCCTGCCAGAGGAAACGCCGGCAGCCGACATCGCCATGGCAACTGCAGAAGCGGCGGCGCCCACTGCTGCCGTCCCCGGCCCGGCCGACGGTCAGGACGAACAGCAACCCGCCACGCCACTGCCCCAGATAACCGCCAACGATGCACCTTCCATGCACACCTTCGATCCGTGGGAGCGGGCCAACCGCTTCACCTACCGGTTCAACGCCCGGGTTGACGAAGCAGTCTTCCTGCCGGTCGCGAACGGTTACCGCCGCCTGCCCCCACCGGTACGTTCAGGCGTGCATCACTTCTTCGGTAATCTTGGCGAAGTCCACAGCATGATCAACTACGCGCTGCAGGGTAGGCTGGGTCTCGGCGCGCGCAGCCTAGGGCGGTTCCTGATCAACAGCACGGTGGGCATCGGCGGCCTGTTTGATGTCGCCACCAAAATAAAACTGCCGGGTGCGCCCACCGGCCTTAGCGCGACCTTGGGGAAATGGGGCATGCATCCGGGGCCCTATCTCGTAATCCCCTTCCTCGGCCCGTCAACCTTGCGGGATGGTATCGGCGTGGCCGGCGACTTCGGGACGTCCTACAGCATCAATGTGGCCGACCTTTATCGCGGCGACAAGACGTGGCTCCTGACGGGCACCGACCTGATCGACAAGCGCGCCAACAGCAGCTTCCGTTACTACGCGACCGGTTCGCCATTCGAGTACGAGATGGTTCGCTTCCTGTACGTGCGCAAGCGCCTGATCGAAGACGATGGCTTGCACAAGCACAGCGAGGCGGAACCCCGGGATCCCGAGGTCCCGGCCGGGCAATAACTCCTGACGGCCCGCTACGAATCCGCCGGAAATCGACTTAATGAAGGCCTTTCACGAGGCAGAGGTGATGTACCCTGTGCACATTGAGGGTCGGCGTTCGAAGACGTGAGCAAATCCTGAGAAATTTAGGAGAGTACTGAAATGTCAATCGGGACCATTCTTCTCATCATCCTGGTGATTGCGTTGCTGGGTGGCTTTAGCGGAATCGGCGGCGGCCCGTTTTACGGGACTGGCTACTACGGCGGTGGCGGCCTAGGCCTCGTGATTCTTATTCTGGTGATCTTGCTGTTGCTCGGGAAGATTTGACGCGGAGATTGGTGCGTCAGGAAACGTCACCACAAGATCCCCGATGTGGAGTATTTTCTCTCCACATCGGGGCATCAGTGTTTGAATGGTGGTGATGGGTAGAGTTGAACTACGGACCTCAGCAATTGAGGGCGACAGTTGGTTCTAATTTCGTATTTCACAAATAGTTTGATTAGTCTATCCGGGGCGAGCCGCGGACCTTGAGCCTCGCCATCAGCTACAAGTTCGGGGACGTGCGCTAACCGACGCCCATCCTCCGCTACGCGACTCAGTGGCAAAGACGGCCTCCTTACCGTCCAGAAAATCCACAGAATCCGCTCCCGTGACATAACCACGCCGCCAGCGCTCTGGGTGAGACCTCTGTCATGTCCTGCGGACATTACAGCGAAGCGCGTCAAGTTATTCAGACACTCCGCTTCGTACGCTGCCCGGGCACTCAGTCCCTTTCCATTCCGCGTCTGTAGAGAAATTTATGTCCAGCATTCCTGGGCTGCAGCCTACGCTGCGCGCTGGTCGCTACCGGCTGTCGCCAGCGATGGTGTTGATTGCTATAGCTGCGCTAATAGCAGGTTGCGGGGACGATGACCCCTCTGCCAGGGGGTCCATGCCGGCAGGAACCAGCACCGGCGAGGTGATCCGTCACGGGCTGGCAACGCGCGAGGCGGGCGCCCTGCACCGCATTGCCCAGTCAGGGGAGGTGGCGGCGGAATCAGCACAGGACTATTGGAAAGGTCGGCTGGCGTCTGGTCCGAAGCGATTTGCCATCGACTTCATTCAGGGCGGCCAACTCGAGGCCGGTAACGGCAGCGAATTGGCCCTTGCGGAGTTTCCGCTGCTCATCACCGGGCAGATCGCCGACCAGAACGCCGCGACCGGGCCCGGTCATGACGCCATGCGTCCGCTGCAGACGATCGATTCCGCCTACCTGACGGATGCCAGCGGTAATCGCCTCTACGTGACCGATGAGTGGGGAACGCGAGCGTTTTTCGACCCGCGTTCCCGCGATGTGCGTGAAGCGCTGTTAAACGCGGTATCGGCGGTCATGCAGTTGTATCCGTACGACGGCATATTCCTGGACCACTTCGGAATCGCGGATGCCATGGTGCTCGACACCAAGGGCAAACAATACGTAGGTTCGCCAGGTCAGGTCATTTCAGAAACTGACCGGGAAGGGAAGCTGGAGGCTTTGCAGGCGATGGCTGCGGAGCTCCGCCGCACCTGGCCAAATGCACTGATCGTCGCAAATGACGACCCGGTGATCGTGCGGGATATCGCAGCGGCGACAAGGTTCTGCCCGGTACGAATCCGTTGCCGGGCAGACGGTCCGATACGCTGGATATCTCTGCTTCACGAGGGGAATACGAGGCAGCGAGTTTCGTGATGCGCTCAGCTGAATCTGTCTCCAGGACGATCACCCTGGTTCCGGG
>JBATNV010000205.1:0-3279 GCA_049290495.1 Gammaproteobacteria bacterium
GACGCGGAGCTGGAGAGTGATCACTACGGCATGATTTACATGCAGCGGGCCGGCTACGACCCGCGCGGCGCCGTAACCCTGCAGGAAAAGTTCGTCAAACTTTCCGCGGCGAGCGGGCGAAACCAGAGCTGGCTGGAGGGACTATTTGCCAGCCATCCGCCCTCACCCGAGCGTGTGGCGAAAAATGAGGCAACGCTCGCCGAACTCGGCAATCCGGGCGGGAACATCGGCAAGGAGCGCTATGCCGCCCACATGGCCCCGCTGCTCGCGATCAAACCCGCTTACGACAAGGCCGACGAAGCCCTCGCACTGGCCCGCAAGGATGATCTCGGCGCAGCCCGAAAACTGGCGGCGGAAGCGACCCGGCTGGTACCGGCAGAGGCGCGCTTCCCGCAGTTGCAGGGCGATATTGCGCTGGCGCAGAAGGAGCCCAGCCAGGCTCTGACGTACTACCAGAAATCCATCGCACTGGATGACAGCTACTTTGCGTCTTATCTGGGCGCGGGCACCGCCCAATACAAGCTGAAGACCGACGACCGCGGCCGGGGCAATCTCGAGCGGAGCACCGCATTGCTGCCCACCGCACCGGCTTATTACTACCTGGGAGAAATTGCGCGGGACAACGGCAACCGGCCGAAGGCGCTGGAGTACTTCAGGACGGCGGCCAGCTCGAAGAGCGATCTCGGCAAGCAGGCCGCTCTCGAGTATGCCCGCCTCGATTTCGCTCAGAACGGAACGAAGTACATCGCCGCCGGCGTGCAGATCGACGCACGCGGCAACCTGATGGTGATCGTCGAGAACCGGGCACCTTTCGCCGTTACCGGGATCCTGCTGACACCTGTGTTACTCGACAACAACGGGCGCATAGAGCAGCAAGGCCGGCAACTGCGCATCACCCAGGGTTTGCAGCCCGGTGAGCGCGCTGCTGTCAACGCCGGTGTTGGCGCGGCAACCGATGACATACGTCGACGAGTGCGCGTCAGAGTGGATGCAGTCGAAGCGGCAAAGTAGCCGCACTGCCGGGGCGTATGTCATCGCCTGCCTGCGCCGCCGGAAGGCGCTGTGCAGGCCATCAAGGTGCGCAAGATCGACATCGACATCGACATCGGTGAGCGAGCCTATCAGTCTCGCGAACAGCGAGCTTGAAAATGTGGCGGAGGGAGAGGGATTTGAACCCCCGTGGGGCTTGCGCCCCCCACTGATTTCGAGTCAGGGCCGTTTAGCCGCTCCGGCATCCCTCCGGTTCAGGCTGGCCGGGCATTATAGGTATTCAGCGTGGCGCCGTCAGGCCGGATGTAATGTTTCGAGTTGCAGCCTGAGAATTTTCAGAAAACCCTGCGGGTCGGTGAGGATGTTCTGCTCGACCGCCTCACCGGTCGCCGAACAACCGCCGACCACACCGCCAGTCTGCGTGCCACTCTCCGAGGCCTTTTCCTGGCAGTAAAAACGGAACCATACGGCAAGCGACAGACCGTCGCCGTGTGCCTTCATATAGTCCCGATAGGCCAGGTAGCGGGAAGAAACCATCTCGACCTCCACCGGATCGATACGATGCTCGCAGCACAGGCTGCGCCAGTCTCTGTTTACTGATTCGGGAGCGCTGGCGGTCTGGGTCATGGCATCAGGAATCCTGTGGCGGGACTGAACAATAACGGAAATCGCCGCGCCTGAGGCGCGCACCAGACTTCAGGATGACTATAGGTGCGTAATGCAAGTCACTGTTTTATATTGCTTGTTACATAAACTTCAACATTAAAATTTACACCTGCGCCTGTTCCCGGCCAAAGCCTGCGTGCTACGGTTCGCGCCGATCATGCGTACTGCACTGCTCATCGCTGTCGCCAGTCTGCTATGTACCTGCGCCAGACAACCCTCCCTGCTGGAGGAAGTCCGGACCCTGGGTGAGCTGCGCGTGGTCACCCGCAACAGTCCGATCACCTATTACATGGGTCAGTCGGGACCCGAAGGACCGGACTACGAACTTGCCCGCAGCTTCGCTGAACGCCTGGGCGTCAAACTCAAACTGGTCGAAGCAGACCGCTTCTCGGACCTGCTGACAGAAGTCCGCAGCGGTCGCGCACACATCGCGGCAGCCGGCCTGACCATAACCCCTGAACGAGCCAGGTCTGTCGATTTTGGACCGTCCTACCAGCAGGTCAGCCAGCACCTCGTCTATCGCCGTGGCGAGAAACGTCCGCGCACAGCCGCCGACCTGGTGGGCAAGCGAATCGAGGTCGTTGCCAATTCGAGCTATGTTGAGTCACTGCTGGCAGCCCGCCGCCAGGCGCCAGAGCTTAGCTGGATTGAAAACCCGTCAGCAGATGCTGGCGAACTGCTCAACAAGGTTGCCGATGGCGAAGCAGATTTTACAATCGTCGACTCGAATCTCTTTTCCGTCTTTCAGCGCTTTCATCCTGAACTGCTGGTCGCTTTCGACTTCAGCACGGGCGACTCGCTGGCGTGGGCCTTTCAGCGTCGCAGCGAGCAGAGCCTGATCGATGCAGCAGGCGCACACCTTGCGGCGATGCGTGCCTCGGGAGACCTCAGTCACCTGATGGACCGCTACTACGGGCATCGTGAGACCTTCGACTACGCCGGCACACGCAAATTCATCCAGGACTACAAAAGCATGCTGCCGCACTTTCGCGCGCTGTTCGAGGCTGCGGGCAAGCGTGCTGACATCGACTGGCGGTTGATTGCTGCGGTCGGTTACCAGGAAAGCCACTGGGATCCCGCCGCCGCTTCACCCAAGGGTGCGCTCGGGATGATGATGCTCACACTGGATACAGCGCTGCTGATGAACGTCGAGGATCGCAGCGATGCGGTGCAGAGCATCACGGCCGGCTCGAAGTATCTGTGGCGCATGCGCAAACGCATATCGCGGATGGCGCCCGGAATGGCCGAACCCGATCTGACCTGGATGGCGCTCGCCGCCTACAACATGGGCTATGGCCATCTGCTCGATGCGCGGCGAATCGCAAAGTTGAACGGCGGCAATCCAGACCGCTGGGTCGACATCAAGCGTGCCCTGCCCTTGCTGATGGAACGCCGCTGGTACGAAAAAACCCGCTGGGGTTATGCGCGCGGTCATGAGACCCGCGCCTACGTGCGCAACATCCGCAATTACTACGACATCCTGGTCTGGCTGACCGAAGGCCGGAATGCCTGGCGGCAGCCTGAGCAGACGGTGCCGCCGCCTGTGAAGGCGGCGAACATGGAGCTCGCGCAGCCCGCTGTAGCGCTTAACCGCAGCTAGACCGACGGCGTTCCGCCCCGGCG
>JBATNV010000206.1:0-17559 GCA_049290495.1 Gammaproteobacteria bacterium
AACATCGAACAGCTGCTGAATACGCTGCCACAGGTTGTGCCGGGCCTGTCCGCAACCTCAAATAATCCCGGTGATGGCACTGCAACCGTTGATTTGCGCGGGCTCGGAACAACCAGGACCCTCGTCCTTATCAACGGCCGCCGACTGAATCCTTCTACCACTGACGGTACCGTCGATCTCAACAACGTACCAACAGGCCTGATCGAGCGGGTCGAGGTCGTGACCGGCGGTGCCTCTGCTGTATACGGCTCAGACGCCCTGGCCGGCGTCGTCAACTTCATACTCAAGGATGACTTTGAAGGCCTCGACATCGGCTATCAGAATGGCTTTTCGGACCAAGGCGACGGCAACGAATACCAGCTCGACATGGTGCTCGGTGGCAACTTTGCGGATGGCCGTGGCAATACCACCGTTTACGCAACCTACTACAATCGGGACTCGATACTGCAGGCAGATCGTCGCTATACGCGACTCGCCTATGACAGCATCGAGGCCTACCGGGGCTCATCAACCGGTATCGCCGGACGGCTGGATAATGTACCGAACAACCCTTTTGATGAAACAGACGATGGCGCCGGCGACGTCACCAACAACTACGCCTTTAATACTGACGGTACCGTACGCGGATTCATCAACCAGATGCCGGAAACCAATGATGGCGTTGGTGACCGCTACAATTTCCCGCCGGACAACTATCTGTTAACGCCACAAACGCGCTTTCAACTCGGTGGGCTCGGCAAATTCACGATCAATGATCATGCAGAAGCCTATGCCGAACTGCTGTATGTAAACAACCGCAGCGAGGTACAGCTGGCACCGACACCCGCCACCAGCGTGAGCGTGGACATGGACAGCCCGTTCCTTACGCAGTCTGCACTGGATCTGCTCGCTTCGCGCGCCGACCCGACTGGACCAGTGGTCCTGCGCCGACGCATGGTCGAGACTGGCGCACGTTCCCAGGAGAATGAGTCGACACTCGGACAGGTTACTGCCGGACTGCGTGGCGATATCGGCTACAAGGACTGGCAGTACGACAGCTATATGTCCTACGGGCGCACGGATTTTGACAATTACACCAGCAACGACGTGTCCCGCTCGCGTTTCGAAGCGGGCATCGCCGGTTGCCCTGCCGATTACCTGCAGTTCAATCCGGGCTGTGTTGCTGTAAACCCCTTCGGAGCCGGTAACGTCAGCGCGAACGCTGCTGACTGGATCCGACTCAATTTCTCCGACAGCACGGTATTTCGTCGCACGGTCGTGAACGGCACCATCAACGGCACACTCATGACACTTCCGGCCGGCGATATGGGTTTTGCTCTTGGTGCCGAGTACCGGGAGGACAAGTCCAGCTACCGCCCGGACCAGGCCAAACAGAGCGGAGACATCCTCGGCTTCAACGCCCAGCAGCCGATCAGCGGCAGCTTTGACGTCAAGGAGCTTTTTGGCGAACTACGCATCCCGCTCGTCAATGATGCGGGCGGCATCGGCTTTCTGGATGCCGAACTCGGCGTACGCTATTCCGACTACTCGACCATTGGCGATGTAACCGCTTACAAGGCTGGCCTCAACTGGTCGCCTATGGATGCAATCCGGGTACGCGGCATGTATCAGCGTGCCAGCCGCGCACCCAGCCTTTTCGAGATCCTGGAGAACGGAGACCAAGGCTTTACCGGTAGTTACTATGACCCCTGCGAAGAGCTTGATCCGCTGGATGACCCTGCCACAGCCGCATTCTGCGCCGAGCAAGGTGTAACCAATACCCTGACCTTCAATACGGGCAGCACACAGAATGAGTTCTTCGAATATGGAAGCCCTGCCCTCAAGGAAGAAACCACCGACACCTATACGCTCGGTGTGGTTTTGCAACCGGAATCGATTCCCGACCTGCAACTGTCCCTCGACTACTGGAACATCGATGTCGAGGACTACATCAATCCGCTGGAAGGCGGGGTATACGGCATTATCGACGCCTGTTTCGCCTCACTCGACCTGGATAGTCCTGCCTGTTACAGCAACGACCTCGGGCTCCCGCTGATTTACCGCGACGCCTCCGGTGTACTGAAGGCAAATGTGCCACTGGCAAACGTATCGAAGCTGGAAACGTCAGGCATAGACCTGCAGGTCCAGTACGGGATCCCGATGGACTTCGTCAGTAGCCGGATATCCGGTCTGGGTGAAACCATGCAGCTGACGTTCATGCTGTCATGGGTCGACGAGTACGTGCTCGATGGCATCGACTATGTAGGCACCAGCGGCTACTACAACATCCAGGGTTCCTTTCCTGAGTACAAGGCTGTACTGCGTCTCGGTTATGACATTGGCCCGGTCAACGTCGCCTGGACCACGACCTATATCGATGGCATGGAAAACCAGGGCAACATCCCGGAGTTCGAGGATGGTGGCTACCGCAATCTTCCGAGCTATACCTATCACGACCTGAGTGCAGCGTGGGCGATCGATGAAACCTTTGAACTGTCAGCCGGCGTCCGCAACCTGTTCGACAAGGAGCCGCCACTGTACGAAAACAACATCGATCAGAATACAGACCCAAGCACCTACGACATGGTCGGCCGCTTCTACTTTGCCGGAGTGCGCGCCAAGTTCTGAGCAGGCTCTCAGTGACTGAAGTATCCACAGATGGGGCCGCCCGGCCCGGCGGCCCCATCTCGTTTCATCTGATCGTCCTGCTGGTGGCGGCTAGCCTCCCGGTACTTGCAGTCGGCGGTGAACTGGATGCCTGCCGGGGTATCGTGAACAACAGCGAAAGGCTGGCCTGCTATGACGCACTCGCCGGCCGCGCTTCCTCGCAAAATGAATCGCCAGCAGCAATCAGCGCTGAATCCCTGTTCGGGCGCGACGCCGTACAGACCAACGCAGTCTTGCAGCAGCAGACTGGCATTAGCACGCCGCAGAGCGTCGACGCAGAGATCAGGTCAACAGACTGGCGTGCAGATGGCAAGCTGCTGCTCAACCTGCAGAACGGACAGCAGTGGGAACAGATCGACGGACGGCCGCTGCCTCTCGCGCCAGGCGACACCATCCGGATCCGAAAGGCAGCCTTTGGCTCTTACCTTCTGTATAAACAATCCGGTGGACGCAGTATCCGCGTGCGTCGGATCGACTGACAATGCCCGATTCCAGACACACAACCAGGTTTGAGCCATCAGCCTGGGTACTGCGTTTCGCACACCTTATTCCCGCCACTGGACGCGTGCTTGATCTGGCCTGCGGAAACGGACGCCACACTCGCCTGCTTGTCGATCGCGGTCATCCGGTGACGGCAGTGGATATCGACGTGAGCGGTCTCGCCGACCTGGTCAGTGATCCGCACATCGAGATAAGGGAACTCAATCTTGAAAACGGCGAGCCACCTTTCATCGGCGAAAAGTTTGCCGCTGTGATTGTCAGCAACTATCTGCACCGCCCGCACTTTGCATGGCTGCCCGATACCCTTCAACCCGGTGGCATACTGCTGATGGAGACCTTCGCGCAGGGTAATGAAGTCTATGGTCGCCCGCGAAATTCTGACTTTCTGCTCGGGCCCGGTGAACTGCTGTCAGCCTTCGGCACACGCCTGCAGGTGGTCGCCTATGAACATGGCCTGGATTTGCTGCCTGGACCGGCAGTCAGGCAGCGGATCTGCGCAATCAACGCAGCTGGTTGTGTCGCGCTGAACGGGACTTGAGCGGCGATGCGACAGCGGTTGCGGCGCCATTGCTGCCGGCAAGTCCGGCAATCCGCTCACTGAGCGACGCGGGCTGACCGAACAGGTAACCCTGCGCCCAGGTAATGCCCAGCTTGCGCAGCAGCGCCAGGGTCGCTGCGTCCTGCACGAACTCGGCAACCGAATCGAGCTGCATCACCCGTGCTACTTCCGAGATCGCCGCGACAACCGACTGCGATACCACGTTCGTGCTCAGGTCACGGATAAAGCTGCCGTCGATCTTCAGCGTGTCTATTGGAAACAGCTTCAGATAGGCAAAGGAGCTGAGTCCGGTTCCGAAGTCATCCAGCGAAAACTTGCAGCCGGTCCGTTTCAGCGTATGCATAAAGGTCTGTGCGCGCTGCAGATTGGCAACGGCAACCGACTCGGTGATCTCGAAACACAGCATCTCTGGCGGTACACAGCTTGCTGCAATCCGTTCCTGCACAAAGGGCAGGAACTGTTCGCTGCCCAGGCTTTGTCCGGACAGATTGATCGCAAAGCGGGTACCGGTGCCGGCGAGGCGAACAGCATGGGGCTCCAGGAGCTGCAAGGTATGTGTCACAACCCAGCGATCCAGTTCTTCCATGAGCTGGTAGCGTTCAGCTGCTGACAGGAAGTCAGCCGGCGACATATGGCGATCCTCATCGTCGAGGAAGCGGATCAACACCTCACAATAGGGATGACCTGTGCCTTCCTTGATGGGCACGATCGGCTGGGCGACGAGCATCAGCCGGTCGGATTCGATGGCATTGCGAATCTGACCGACCAGGCGGATATCATCAAAGCGCTGGATGATGGATTCATCCTCGGCCTGATAAAGCTCGACGCGCCCGCGTCCACGATCCTTGGCTGCACCGCAGGCCACCTTGGCGGCAGCGAGCGGGCCGCCCTCAACCTCATCTCCGCCCCCCAGCGGTCCCACGCCGATACTCACGGAAGCGCGGTAGATCCGGTCACCACGACCGAACTCGAGCAGACGAACATGGCTGCAGATGGTCTCTGCATGCTGCCGGGCCGCCTCGATACCGGTATCCATCAGCAGGGCGGCAAAGCTGTCACTGGTGATGCGCGTCAGCAGATGACCGGGCAACTCCTCACGCGCAATACGCGCAAAGCTGGTCAGGATCTCGTCACCGATCTCACGCCCGAGCGTATCGTTGGCGACATGCAGGCGGTCCATATCGAAATACAGCAAGGCATGATGGCTGTCGCCCGACGTATGGCCCATCGTCTTCAGCAAATCTTCAAAATTTGGCCAGGCCATGAAACCGGTCAGGCTATCGAAGCCTCGCTGCAGGATAGCCTCGATGTGCGAAGCCAGATACCGTGCGACGCGCGAACGTCGCCGCTGACTGAAATCTGCTGTACGCCAGCCGGCCAGCGCGAGAATTCCGGCCTGTCGCTTCTCGGAATGGCAGATATTGATGGTGTAGATATCAGAACCGAACCACTGGTCTGGCGGCATGCTCCGGGAGTTGCCTTCCCTTTGCGCCTCGATGCTGGCGTCGAGCATTCTTGTGAGCTCGGCCTGCTTCAGCCCGTCACCCTGGATCAGGGCAATCCGCCGGTCCGGCACCAGCAGGGCAGCTGAATCGACCTGCAGATAGTGACGGCACAGGGCCAGCACCTTACCCAGCACATGATTGCAATCGCCGTCATCATGCGCCACACGATCCACGTCATGCAGCAGGCGCTCTTCAGCTGCCTGTACGTTTAGTTTTCGGTAACCCTCCAGCAGCCGGAAGCGCAGACTCAGCTCACGCTGCAAGGTTTGCACAGCGGGGCGCGTGAGCTCCAGGCAACGCGCTGCATCGATCGAGCTTGCCGGCGGCTCAACGAGAATGACCAGCACACCGAGAATCTGGTCCTTCTCGCTGCACAAAGGCAGCAGAAAGGCCGCGCCACGATCAAGATCCACACGTTCGGGCGCGGGGGACTCGCTGTTGCGAAAAGCTGTAAGCGCAGAGTCGTAACGACTATTGGGGCTTACCGCACCGGAACCGGGATCCTTCCAGATCGCCGCACCATCGCGGCTGTAGCAATAGAATCCACAGGCTTCCGGCAGCAGGCTACGCAGCAACGCAGCGTAATCACCGAGTACCTGATCCTGTGCCGACGCGTCAGCCATAAATCCCGCAGCAACCTGTGGCGTCTAAACTGCTGAAATTCTGACGAAATAACGGGGCACGGGGCGTGATCCTCCTCGCAGATCACGCAGGCCGGCTGGTGCCTTATACTTGGCGCTTCCACGTCCGGGCCGCGCCCCGCCACCGACGAGACACGCGAATGACACCAGCATTTACAGCCGAGATCGAACGCGAAACGCGCGACCTATATGACCGCGTCCGTCACGTCATACCCGATGTGGAATGGTCAGTTCATGCGCCGCTCATTTCAGCGATCAATCGTCTGAAGCGGGAACGCAAGGCGCTGATTCTCGTACATAACTACATGACGCCGGAAATTTTCCACGGTGTCGCAGACTACGCAGGCGATTCGCTGGGCCTGGCCCAGTTCGGGGCACGCACCGAGGCCGACGTCATCGTGATGTGCGGTGTGCACTTCATGGCAGAAACGGCCAAGATCCTCAGTCCGGGGAAGATGGTGCTGCTCCCGGATCTGCAGGCTGGCTGTTCACTGGCCGCTTCGATCACCGGAGCCGATGTTCGCACTCTCCGCGCCCGACACCCGGGCTTGCCGGTTGTGACTTATGTAAACACCTCAGCTGAGGTCAAGGCAGAATCGGATATCTGCTGTACCTCGGCCAATGCGGTACAGGTGGTCGAGTCGCTGGGCGTCGACAAGGTGATCTTCATCCCTGACAAGTTCCTCGGGCAGTACGTGGCCAGCCAGACGAAAGTCGAACTGGTGCTGTGGGAAGGCGCCTGCGAAGTTCACGAACGTTTCTCCGGTGCCGAATTGCGCGAGTTCCGCACCATGCACCCTGGTATCCACGTCATGGCACATCCGGAATGTCCGGAAGATGTCCTACAGGAAGCCGACTATGTCGGTTCTACTTCGGCGATGATCAACCACGTTGCGAAGGTTCATCCGAAGCAGGTCGCGATGATTACCGAGTGCTCGATGGCCGGCAATGTTGCAGTTGAGTTTCCCGATATCGAATTTATCCAGCCCTGCAATCTGTGTCCGCACATGAAGCGCATCACGCTACCCAACATTCTTGCTGCGCTCGAGACGCTCAGCCCGGCTATCGATATTCCACCAGAAACGGCGCAACGAGCCAGGCGATCACTTGAGCGGATGCTGGCCGTTGGTCGCAGCGCTGCCCGCGACTGAATCAGGCGGGCGTCCCAGAATGACATCATCGACCCGCTTTGACGTGCTTGTCATCGGTGGCGGTCTCGGTGGCCTGTCCGCAGCGTTGCGACTCGCAGACTCCGGCCTGTCGGTTGGTGTCCTGCGCAAGAAGCCCTCAACTGAAAGCTCAAGCGCCTGGGCCCAGGGCGGGATCGCGGCAGCCATGGACCCTGAAGACTCCACCGCACAGCACGCGGCTGACACTCTCATAGCAGGGGCCGGGCTCTGCAAGCCCGAAACGGTAGATTTTGTAGTCAGTAAAGCCCCGCGTGCGATCCGCTGGCTGATGGACCAGGGCGTGCAATTCACACCTGTCGATGACAGCCGGCCCACAGACCTGCATCTCACCCGCGAAGGTGGCCATTCACGCCGTCGCGTCGTGCATACGACGGACGCAACCGGCGATGCCGTGATCAGCTGCCTGGCGGCTCGCGCAGAAGCGCATGCAGGTATCCGCATACTCGATGACCACATCGGCATCGACCTGATCACCACGGAAAAGCTCCGGCTGCCCGGCCGAAATCGCTGCGTAGGCGCCTATGCACTGAACCGCAGCACGGGACAAGTAGAGGCCATCGCCGCGCGCGCGGTGATTCTGGCGACCGGTGGCGCATCGAAGGTTTACCTCTATACGACCAACCCGGACACCTCCACCGGCGACGGTATCGCCATGGCCTGGCGCGCGGGCTGTCGCGTAGCCAACATGGAGTTTGTACAGTTTCATCCGACCTGCCTGTTTCATCCGCTCGCCAAGTCCCTGCTGATTTCCGAAGCCGTGCGCGGTGAAGGTGGCGTGCTGCGTCTGCCGGATGGTCGACGCTTCATGCCGGACCATGATCCACGAGCCGAGCTCGCATCACGGGATATCGTGGCACGCGCCATCGACGCGGAGATGAAGCGCGGCGGCTTTGACTGCGTGTATCTCGACATCAGTCACAAGCCAGCGGCTGAGATCACGCGACACTTTCCGAATATCCATCAACGCCTGCTCGGCTTTGGCATCGACATTACCCGCGATCCGATTCCCGTGGTGCCGGCCGCACACTATTCCTGCGGTGGCATCGTCACGGATCTCGATGCGGCAACCGATCTGCAGGGATTGTTTGCCGTCGGTGAATGCACCTGTACCGGGCTGCACGGTGCAAACCGGCTGGCCAGCAATTCACTGCTCGAATGCCTGGTATTCGCTGAAGCCGCCCACAGCCGCGTCGTCCACGATCTGGCCACGGACAGGACACCCATACCAGACATTCCGCCATGGGATGAAAGCCGGGTCACAGATCCCGACGAACTGGTGGTGGTCTCACATAACTGGGACGAGCTACGGCGCTTCATGTGGAGCTACGTCGGCATCGTGCGCACCAACAAACGGCTGGCGCGCGCCCGTCATCGGGCCGACCTGCTACGCGGCGAAATCGCCGAGTTCTACAGTCACTTTCGTGTCACCAACGACCTGATCGAACTGCGCAATCTCGCGCTGATCGCCGAACTCACCATCATCAGCGCCCAGTCGCGTCACGAGAGCCGCGGACTGCACTGCAACCTGGATTACCCCCGGACGCTAGCTGATAGCGATGTGCGCGACACGATTCTGAGCCCTGGACGCATCCAACCATTCAGCTAATCGGGTTATCCTCTCCACAGTCCTGTGGAGCACGCATACATGGCTGTACGACGCGCAGATATGGACCCGGGAGATGATGAACTCCGGGAGTGGATCGATTCCATAGAGTCGGTGCTGGAGAATGAGGGTCCGGAACGGGCCAAGACACTGTTCCGCGCGGTGCGCGACTACCTGAGCAACGCACACGTCATCATTGAGGACGCCACGCTCAATACCCCCTATCGCAACACCATTCCGCTGGAGCAGCAGCCGGCCTATCCAGGCGATATCGATATCGAGCAGCGGATCGAGAACATCAACCGCTGGAATGCCATGGCCATGGTGCTGCGCGGCTACGACAGCGGTACGGGCGTTGGCGGCCATATCGGCACCTATGCTTCCAGCGCGACCATGCTTGAGGTTGGGCTGCAGCACTTCTTTCGTAACAAGGGACCCGACTATGGCGGCGACCTGGTCAGCATCCAGGCTCACTGCTCACCCGGCATATATGCACGGGCGCTGCTGGAGGGACGCCTGTCGGTCCAACAACTGATGAATTTCCGGCGCGAACTGGCGCCGGGCGGCGGCCTGTCCTCCTATCCGCACCCGCGCAACATGCCGACCTTCTGGGTTTCACCCTGTGCGTCGATGGGCCTGTCCACACCGAGCTGCATCTATCAGGCCCGCTTTGCCAAGTACCTGGAAAATCGCGGCCTGAAAGCAAAGAACGGTGGCAAGGTCTGGAATTTCATCGGTGACGGTGAGGCCGACGAGCCGGAAGTGCTGGGCACGATCAACATCGCTGCACGCGAGCGCCTCGATAACCTGATCATGGTCGTCAACTGCAATCTGCAGCGACTCGACGGGCCGGTGCGCGGCAACGGCAAGATCATCCAGGAACTCGAGCGCAGCTTCCGTGGTGCGAACTGGAATGTCATCAAGGTGATCTGGAGTGGCGAGTGGGACGCACTGTTTGCCATCGACCACGAAGGTGTACTCCAGGCGCGTATGGAACGCGCCGTAGACGGCGACTACCAGATGTATTCAGTATCGAGTGGTCCCGAAGTCCGCGCACACTGGGTCGAGGATGACCCGCGGCTTGCCGACATCATGCGGGTGCGCTCCGATGAGGAGATCCGCTGCATCAAGCGCGGCGGTCATGACCAGCGGAAGGTTTACGCCGCCTTCAAGCGCGCCACACAGAGCGATGGCCGCCCAACTGTCATCCTGATCAAGACGATCAAGGGTTATGGCATGCAGGGCTATGAAGGCTCGAATATCGTCCATCAGAAGAAGAACCTGGCCCTGGAAGAGCGCCAGGAAACAGCCCGTCGGCTGGGTATCCCGTTGTCCGATGAGGCGGCGGCGCGGGCCGACTTCTACTGCCCGCCCGCAGACAGTGAGGAAATACGCTATCTGCACGCCCGGCGCACTGAACTCGGCGGCGCATGGCCACAGCGGAAAGTGGACTGTCCTGCCCTACCGGCCCCGCCGCTAACCCTGTTTCAGGAGCAGCTGAACGGCTCCGGCGACCGCGCACTTTCCACCACGATGGCATTCGTGCGCATGCTTTCCAAGCTTATGGACCAGCCTGAGCTTGGCCGCTATATCGTACCGATCGTGCCGGATGAGGCACGCACCTTCGGTATGGAGGCACTGTTCCGTAAGGCCGGTATCTACTCATCAGAGGGCCAGAAATACCGGCCCGTCGACAGCTCGACGCTGATGCCCTATCGCGAAGCGACCGACGGCCAGATCCTGCAGGAGGGCATCTGCGAAGCCGGCGCACTGGCCTCATTCCTGGCCGCGGGAACCGCCTACGCCATACACGGCGTACCAACCATCCCCTTCTACATCTTCTATTCGATCTTCGGTTTCCAGCGGGTCGGCGACATGATCTGGAGTTGCGGCGACATGCTCTGTCGCGGCTTCCTGCTCGGTGGTACCTCCGGCCGCACCACCCTGAATGGCGAGGGACTGCAACACCAGGACGGCCACTCGCAGATCATCGCCAGCACTGTTCCGAACCTGCTGAGCTACGACCCGGCCTTCGCCAGCGAGCTGGCCGTGATCATCCGTGAAGGCATACACCGGATGTATGAGCTGCAGGAAAGTGTCTTCTACTACATCACGATTCATAACGAGAACTACGCCATGCCGCCGATGGTCGATGGCGCAGCTGAGGGCATCATTCGCGGCATGTATCGCTTCCGGGCTGCCAAGCCTGTCGCCGACAGGCAGCGCAAGGCACACCTGTTCGGCAGCGGTGCGATCATGACCGAAGTGCTGCGCGCACAGACACTGCTGGAAACGCTCGGCGTTTCTGCAGACGTGTGGAGTGTCACCAGCTACAACGAGCTGTGTCGTGAAGGATTGCGCGTGGAGCGCCAGAATCACCTCGCACCGGGTAGCAAGCCCGCAAAGCCCTATGTCGCAGAGCTGCTGGCTGCCGAGCACGGCGTGTTTGTCGCCGCCAGCGACTACATGAAATCACTGCCGCTGAGTATTGCCCGCTGGGTGCCCGGTCGCTACGTCGTACTCGGTACCGACGGTTACGGGCTCAGCGAGTCCAGAGCGGCGCTGCGCAGCTGGTTTGAAGTCAGCGCGGAGTACATTGCCTGGGCTACGCTGGCTGCCCTGTACGACACTGGTGCAGTTTCCGATACCGAACTCAGTACGGCAGCGAGTACGCTATGCATAGACCAGCACAAGCTGGATCCAGCGATTGCGGGCCCAGCGACAGTGCGAAGCTGACGAACGCTAACCGCGCGCTCGCAAACGAAAAACCCCGCCGATTGGCGGGGTTTTTCTATCAGGCGAAAGACGGATGAGATCAGGTGGCAGCCAGGCGGCGGCGCGCAAAGCCCATCAAACCCAGTGCTGAACCGAACAGCCAGGCAGCAGCCGGAACCGGCACCACCTGCACATCCATCCGGACTTGTTCGACAGCCCAGCCAGCCCGGCCGACCTGAATGGCGAAGTTGTATTCACCGGTGGCGTTCGGATTGAAGCTGGTGAATGCGCCACCTGGCGGCGTCAGAAAGCCGGGCACGCTGGTCGCAAGGTAGCTGAACATCAGATTTTCGGAACCCTGGACGTTCGTAGCACCTGGGTTCGCGCTGGCAAGAATCCCGTTCGTGACATTCACGACGCCGAGGTTAGTCGGGCCGTTGTCGAAGGCCGGGTTAAAGTCATAGAACAGCTTGATGTCGTAGTTGGTCAGTACGGCGCCCGGACCGGTGACATTGATGTAGTAGTTGAAATTCCATAGTGCACCGGTGGTAGAGCTCTCGCCGGCCCCGCCGGTATTGCTACCCGTGCCCGCAAAGAAGGTCCCTGCCCCGTCGTTCGTCACGACAGGATTGGAATAGCGCTGCGTGGCGTTCATGGCCACCGTGATGGTGTTGGCACCGTCCTCAAACTGGGAGGATATAGCCACCGAACCGTTGGGAATACCGCTACCACCGAAGTTGGCACCGGTAAGCGGGCCGAAGGTGTCATAGAGCGGAGTCGCCGCAGCGATACCTGGCAAGGCCAGTGCACAAATCAGTCCGGTCAGTTTCGCAGAATTCTTCATGGAATCGTTCCCCACTTACTCTCTTAAGGGGCTGGCCGCCTTGGCCGCCAGCTCTTGATTGTTTTTTAACCTGATCTTTTAGTACTTCGCAAACCGATCTGAACACAGTCTGACAAACATGTACAACTATTTAGGCGGCGGGCGCATGGAGCAGCCAAGAGCGCTGCTTTTACATAAGCCAAACCGGCTCGTTCCTGAAATTGATTTTTTTAGAATCAATGGCTTGCAGCCCATCTATAGGCAGCCCTCAACCTTGAAGCGGCCGTACAGATGCGCTTCTCATGTAGCGTATTTCAAGCTGCAAAGCGACCCAACCAGCGCACACACCACCGTGCGCGCTGCGATGCGCCAGATCTGTGACTGACCTGAACTGATCATTGGCCGGGCCGCGCGTCGTCGAACACAGGAAGCCAGCGCCAGGCTCGCAGCCGCCAGCAGCCAAACCGCTGCGGGGCTGGTACAAGGGCAGTGGCAACCGTCATGAATAGCTTTCGAGCGACGAACCCCGCTATCGTCTGCACATCGTTTTTACTGAACGTGATGCAACTGGGCGAACGACTCAGAGTGGCAAAATGAGCATCGACGGCTTGTGACCTGCCATGACTGCAAGCAGCGATGATGCGACGACTGAAGTCCCCCGATGAACCGCAAAGTCATCGACCCCGGCTATGCCAGTGTGAAGCAGACCGCCGAGAGCAGATTGCTCTGGTCATGACTCGACAGGCGCGACTCTGATGGGTTTTGCTCTTTCCGACATGCAACTGCGTAGCGCGGCCTTCAGTCCATCAGGCGTCATTTCCTGGTGTGCAGGGCAGAACGCTTTTATCAAACAGTGGCAGATCGACCCGGCTGATCAGCACCTTTTCGAAGTCAATCACTGCTGCTATCGTCCTTCCAGGTTTGCAGTACGCCATAGCCTTCGCGAAGTAATGCTAGATCGCGGAATTCAATTCTGGTCGGCGTCAGTTTGACGATCGTCGTCTTGCGGGGTTCCTCGTCAGCCAGGCCCATTGCGCGCCGGTACTTTCGCCAGTCGTAAATCTGCAAGGCAGCAGTATAAGCATCCGGCTGATCGTCGAATCGCAGCAGTTCGGGTGTGGCCATAATCTGCAAGCCGCGAACCTGGTGCCAGTCAGTCCAATCGGTATACGGTGTGTTGTAGATCGCTACGCTGACGCGAGGATTGTTTTCGATGTTCGGCAGTTTGGTACCGCGCGAAGCGGCGATGAAGATAGTCAGCGCTTTCGAGTAGTACTCGATTGGCGTCGCCCGAGGCTCGTTGTCGCGACAGGTTGCCAGCACGCATACATTGCCCTGGCCAAGAAAGGTGCTGATCCGTCTTTCCATCTCGACTCGCGGTAGCTGGCGAGTAATTCCAGCTCCCCGCAGGCGACCAAATTCCGTCAAGCCGCTTGACATGCCATTCTCCAGCGTCCCGATCGACGCCCCGGGTTGACCATACTAACCAGAAGCGCGGATTAGTGTCTTGAACCATGCAATAACGGAGATATGCCCAGACGCACCAGACATCCTCTTGTCATTATAAGAGTATGACATCTGTGCGAGTCAACAGCATGATGGATGCGCGCGTGCGCCGCATCAGCTGAATATAATCCGTACTCAATCCGGCAGTCGCCCGGTAACTCATGCGCCCGACACATGTCGGGGACAATGGCAGAGAACCGCGTCCCGGGCTGGTATCCGCATCTATAAGGTATCCTTGCCGGCCCGATGAAAGAGCTGAACACAGTCCGCCCGCGCCGCTCGATACTCTATGTGCCGGGCGCCAATTTGAAGGCCCTGGCCAAGGCGGCCAGCCTGCCGGCTGACGGCCTCATTTTCGACCTCGAAGACGCGGTACTGCCGGAGGCCAAGCCGGCAGCGCGCAAGGCCATCGTTGAGCGGGTGGCAGCTGGTGGCTTTGGCCATCGGGAAATCGTGATCCGCATAAATGGCCTGGATACTGAATGGGGTGTCGATGACCTGCTCGCCGCTGCAGTCAGCGCCGCCGATGCAGTGCTCTTGCCCAAGGTGGAGGATCCAGAGACAGTCGCCCGGGCAGCTGCCCTTCTCAAAAACCACGCACCGGCCGACCTCAGGATCTGGATCATGGCCGAGACGCCCCGCGGCGTGCTGGCCCTGGAAAGAATTGTCAGCAGCAGTGATCGACTCGCAGTCGTCGTGATGGGCACAGCAGATCTCGCCAAGGCGCTGCGCGTCGATCCCGGCCCCGATCGCAGCGGCCTGCTGCCGGCACTCAGCCACTGCATCCTGGCAGCCCGGGCACAGGGTCTTGATATACTCGATGGCGTCTTTACCGACATCGGCGACCACGCACGCTTTCGCCTTGCCTGTCAGCAGGGCAAGGCACTGGGATTCGACGGCAAGAGCCTCATTCATCCGGGACAGATCGACGTCGCCAACGAAATCTTCGGCGTCCCGGAAGCGCAGGCGAAAGCAGCCCGTGAGCTGCTCAGTGCCTGGGAGGCGGCTGCCGCACGCGGCAGTGGCATCGCGGTCTTGCAGGGCCGCATGATCGAAAGCCTGCATGCGGAGGAGGCACAGCGGGTGCTCGCCCTGCATCAGGCAATAAAGCGGCGTGATGGTGCGCTGGCGACAGGATGATGGAATGGCAGACTTCGGCAAACGATCAAGGCAGGACTGGGACAAGCTCGCCACCCGGGAAAACAAGGGCAAGGATCCCGACGGCCTGACCTGGCAGACGCCGGAAGGCATTCCGGTCCGCCCGCTGTATACGGCTGAAGATCTGGCCGGCCTCAAACACCTGGACACCCTGCCGGGCTTCGCGCCCTTTGTGCGCGGCCCGCGCGCCACGATGTATGCCGGCAGGCCCTGGACTGTGCGGCAATACGCCGGTTTCTCGACTGCCGAAGAATCCAATCGCTTCTACCGCAACAATCTCGCCGCCGGCCAGACCGGCCTGTCGATCGCCGTTGACCTGCCCACCCATCGCGGCTACGACTCCGACCATCCGCGCGTAGTGGGCGACGTGGGCAAGGCTGGCGTTGCCATCGACTCCGTCGAAGACATGAAGATCCTGTTCGACGGCATCCCGCTGGACCGCATGTCGGTATCGATGACGATGAACGGTGCGGTGCTGCCCGTAATGGCGATGTACATCGTTGCCGCTGAAGAACAGGGCGTCGCGCAGGCAAAACTCAACGGCACTTTGCAGAACGACATCCTCAAGGAGTTCATGGTCCGGAACACCTATATTTATCCGCCCGAACCCTCGATGCGCATCGTCGCAGACATCATCGCCTACACCTCGAAGCACATGCCGAAATACAACTCCGTGTCGATTTCCGGCTACCACATGCTGGAGGCCGGCGCGACAGCGGTGCAGGAACTGGGCTACACGCTGGCCGACGGCATCGAGTACGTGCGTGCGGCGCTGGCGAGTGGCCTGAAGGTCGATGAATTCGCGCCGCGTCTGTCCTTCTTCTTCGGCATCGGCATGAACTTCTTCATGGAGGTCGCAAAACTCCGTGCCGCGCGGCTGCTGTGGGCGGAGTACATGCAGGCGCTCTTCGCGCCACAGGACGAGCAGTCGCTGATGCTGCGCACCCACTGCCAGACCTCCGGGGTCAGCCTCACCAGCCGCGACCCGTACAACAACGTGATCCGTACCACCGTCGAGGCTCTGGCTGCGGCGCTCGGTGGCACACAGTCGCTGCACACCAACTCCTTCGATGAGGCGCTGGCGCTGCCCACGCCGTTTTCGGCGCACATCGCCCGCAATACCCAACTCGTGCTGCAGGAAGAAACCGGCATCACCCGCGTCGTTGATCCGCTGGCCGGCTCCTACTACGTCGAGAGCCTCACCGCGTCGCTGGCGGACGAGGCGCGCAAACTGATCGACGAAGTTGAAACGCTGGGCGGAATGACCAAGGCGGTCGGCTCCGGCATGCCCAAGCTGCGTATCGAACAGTCAGCAGCGCTTCGCCAGGCGCGCATCGACCGCGGCGAAGAAGTGATCGTCGGTGTGAACAAGTATCAGCGCGAGGATGAGCCGCAAATAGACGTCCTCAGCATCGACAACAGCGCCGTCCGCGAGTCACAGCTGAAAAGACTGCAGGCGGTGCGAAAATCGCGCGACACCACAAGCTGTACAGCCGCCCTCACCGCCCTGACAGACGCCGCAAAACAGGGAACCGGCAATCTGCTGGAACTCGCCGTCGTCGCAGCACGTGCACGCGCCACGGTCGGCGAAATTTCCGATGCACTGGAGCAGGTCTACGGGAGGCACAGCGCCATCATTCATTCAAT
This sequence comes from Gammaproteobacteria bacterium, assembly GCA_049290495.1. Taxonomy (GTDB): domain Bacteria; phylum Pseudomonadota; class Gammaproteobacteria; order Steroidobacterales; genus SHZI01. The sequence continues at coordinate 16,495 of JBATNV010000206.1, forward strand.
CAGCGGCGTCTACGGTTCGGCCTATGCTGGCGATGACGAGTTTGCGCGGATCCAGCACGAGGTCAGCAACTTCGCACAGGAAGAAGGCCGGCGACCGCGCCTGCTGGTCGTCAAGCTCGGCCAGGACGGACACGACCGGGGTGCCAAGGTCATCGCCACTGCTTTTGCCGATATCGGCTTCGACGTGGACATCGGCCCGCTTTTCCAGACACCGGACGAGGCAGCCCGCCATGCCGTCGAAAACGATGTACATGTGGTCGGCATCTCGTCACAGGCCGCCGGCCACAAGACGCTCGTTCCGCAACTGGTCGAAGCACTGCGTGCGCAGGGTGCCAGCGACGTGCTGGTAGTATGCGGCGGTGTGATTCCGCCGCAGGATCACGCCATGCTGAAGAGCGCAGGCGTCGCCGCTATCTACGGCCCTGGCACCAATATTCCGCAGGCCGCCGCTGAAGTGCTGAAACTCATCCGGGACCGGCGCCAGTCAGCGCAGGCTTCCCAGGCATAATTTCGCAAAAGAAACGCACAAGGGTGCATGCATGCAATCCGTCCTCCAGCAACTGCAAGACAAGCGCGCTCTGGCCAAACTCGGCGGCGGTCAGAAGCGCATCGATGCCCAGCACGCAAAAGGCAAGCTGAGCGCCCGCGAACGTATCGACCTGCTGCTCGACGAAGGCAGCTTTGAAGAATGGGACATGTTTGTCGAGCATCGCTGCTCGGATTTTGGCATGGAGGACCAGAAGATCGTCGGTGACGGTGTGGTCATCGGTTACGGCACGATCAACGGCCGTCTGGTTTTCGTGTTCAGCCAGGACTTCACGGTCTTCGGCGGCTCCCTGTCCGAAGCGCATGCCGAGAAGATCTGCAAGGTCATGGACCAGGCGATGAAAGTCGGCGCACCGGTCATCGGCCTCAACGACTCCGGCGGCGCGCGCATCCAGGAAGGCGTGGCTTCACTCGGCGGCTATGCCGAGGTTTTCCAGCGCAACATGCTGGCCTCGGGCGTAATCCCGCAGATCTCGCTGATCATGGGCCCCTGTGCCGGCGGCGCTGTCTATTCGCCAG
>JBATNV010000207.1:0-2671 GCA_049290495.1 Gammaproteobacteria bacterium
GGCGATCCTTATCGGGCGTTCCTGAACTGGATCGACGAAATCCAAAGGCTGATCGGGGAGCGACGGTGGCTCCTGCTGACGATCGACGAGTTCAGTCGAATCGACGGCGCGATCCGTTCTGGCCGAATGGACGAGCGCATCTTCTCGACACTGCGCACATTGATCGAGCAGTATCCGCAAGTAGCTGTCGCGCTTTGCGGCAACTTCACCCTGGCTGAAAGTCATCCGCTCTGGCGCGAGGCGCTCAAGAGCGCTCAGACTATCCCGGTCAATTATCTCGATCGCGATGCGGCGCGTAGAGTTTTGACAAAACCCGCGTTGGATTTTCCCGATGGCGTCTATAGCGAGGCCGCAATCGATCAGGTGCTCGAATCGACAAACGGCCAGCCTTACCTGCTACAGCTGATCGGCGACCGCGTGGTGAACCAGTACAACCGGAGCCGCGAACAGCTTCCCGACGACGCTCCAAGCGGCCTGCCGATTTCGGTCGAGGTGATCGTGGCCGCCGAAAGCCAGGCGCTTGCCGCAGGCGACAATGCACTTGCCAGTATCTGGCAGTGGGCGCTGCGTATTGGGTCCGACCAAGATCTCGTCGCGCCATTCCTGCGCGGCATTGCACGTGGCGAACCGCTCGAATCGCTCGGCGACTCGGAAACACGGGCCGAACTGCTCGATCTATTCTGTGAGCGCGACCTCTTGACGCAGGATGCGAAAGGGATGATTTACTTTCGCGTTCCTATGTTGGCACGCTGGATCTCGATCCAGCGCCGATTGCCACGTATTTGATCGCTTGGGAGAACGCATATGAGCGAACGCTCCGCCGTCCAGAACCCGATGATCAAATACGCCCAGCAGATCGGCTGGACGTATGTGCGGCCTGACGAAGCGCTACGATTACGCGGCGGCGAGACCGGGCGCTTCTTCACCGAGGTTCTGACGGCGCAGCTTCTTGCGCTCAACCCCGGCGTTGTCGAGGCCACCCGCGCAGCCGAGGTTATCCGCCAGCTGACGCTACTGGCTCCCAGCATCCAGGGCAACCGCGACGCGCTAGGCTGGCTGCGCGGCGAGGGTTCGGTGTTCGTGCCCGCCGAGAATCGCGAGCGCAATGTCGCGCTGATCGACTTCGGCCGCCCCGACCGCAATGTCTTTCAGATCACCGACGAATGGCGACACAAGAGCACCGTGTACGCCAACCGCGCCGATGTCGTCTTTCTGATCAACGGCATCCCGATCGCGATCGCCGAGACCAAAGGCGCCTCCAAGGCCAATGGCATGGAGCAGGGCGTCACGCAGATTCGCCGCTACCACGCCGAGACGCCCGAGCTGCTGGCCGCCCCGCAGCTGTTCGAGGTTACGCAGCTGTGGGACTTCTTCTATGGCGCGACCTGGAGCCTGAGTCGCAAGAATGTCTTCAACTGGAAGGAGGAATTGGCCGGCGCCGAGGCCCAGCCGATCGATTACGAGCGCAAGGTCAAAACCTTCTTCGATCGCGCGCGCATCCTCAAGGTGCTGCGCGACTACATAATCTTCCTGGCGAAAGACGACGAGCTATCCAAGGTCATTCTGCGCCAGCACCAGTCGCGCGCCGTCGAGCGCGTGGTCGAGCGGATCTACGACCCCAGCAAGCGCCGCGGGCTAATCTGGCATACGCAGGGCAGCGGTAAGACCCTGACGATGATCACGATCGCCGCGCAGTTGCTGCGCGAGGCAAGCGGCGGGGAAAAGCCAACCGTGCTGATGCTGGTCGATCGCAACGAGCTGGAGGCCCAGCTCTTCAAGAACATCACCGGCTATGGCATCGCGCCACGCCTTGCCGAGAGCAAGCGCGATCTGCAGCAGATCCTCGCAAGCGATTACCGTGGCCTGGTCGTCTCGATGATCCACAAGTTCGACGACATCCCCGCCCGGCTCAACGAGCGCCAAAGCGTCGTCGTGCTGGTCGATGAAGCCCACCGCACCACCGGCGGCGACCTGGGCAACTACCTCGAGGGCACGCTGCCCAACGCCACCTATATCGGCTTCACCGGCACGCCGGTCGACAAGCTCTCCAAAGGCCAGGGTACCTTCAAGGTCTTCGGGCGCGACGACCCGCAGGGTTACCTCGACAAGTACAACATCGCCGAGTCGGTTGCCGATGGCACCACCGTGCGGCTGAACTATGCGCTGGCACCTTCCGACATGCGCGTCGATCGTGAGACGCTCGAAAAGGAGTTCCTGAGCCTGGCCGAAGCCGAAGGCGTGAGCGATGTCGAGGAGCTGAACGCCATCCTACGCAAGGCTGTGACGCTGACTGAGATGATGAAGGCGCCTGATCGGGTGGATACGATCGCCCGGTATGTCGCCGAGCACTTCACCCAGAACGTAGAGCCCATGGGCTTCAAAGCATTTCTGGTCGCAGTCGATCGGCCGGCCTGCGCGCTGTACAAGGCCGCGCTCGACAAGTACCTGCCGGCAGATTACTCGCGCGTGGTCTACTCGCCTGCCCACAACGACGAGCTGGGCTTGAAGGCGCACTACCTCGACGAATCGGCCGAGAAAGAGATTCGCAAAGCCTTCGCCAGAAAGGGCGCACAGCCGAAGATCCTGATCGTCACCGAAAAGCTGCTAACCGGCTTCGACGCGCCAATCCTGTATGCGATGTACCTCGACAAGCCCATGCGCGACCATGTGT